>JBILKS010000067.1:0-6476 GCA_044376595.1 Ilumatobacteraceae bacterium
TGGCTGACTTGTCCGGGTCCTTGAAGTAGCCCTGAGGCATGGGCCCTGCCACGCCGAGCACGCCAACCTTGCCCGATCCACGAGGGATGACTTCCCACGTCTCGTCATCCAGGGTCACCGCGTTGGGTGGTGCGATGAAAACCGCCGTGGCGAGCGGGTCGGTGCCTGGTGGCGTCATGGCGATGCCGAAGGGGCCACCCTCGCTTGCGCCGAGCATGTCGATAATGGTGGCGTTCGGCATGAACCGTTGCAGCAGGGCCTTTTGATCGCCCGACATAGTGGCGCCGGAAGAGGTAATGCGAATGACGCTGTTGAGGTCCGGATCGGGTTGGCCGGCGTTGTTGCGATCGACGAGAAACTTCGTCACAGGCTTGGCGAAAGCGTCACCCACGAGTGACAGCTGTGTGACCCTGTGCTTCTCGCACAGAGACACGAGTTCGGCCGCATCGAACTTGCGAGTTTTCAGGAGGACAATCTTTCCGCCCAGAACGAAAGAGGACATTGCCAGGAAGAGAGCGACACCGTGCATCAGGGGCGGCGCACACAGATTGATGGGGCTTTTCGCTTCTTGGTTCAGTTGCCGCGCAAGTTGACCGACTTGCTCTGCTGTCGTGGGGACTTCCAGGCCCAGCGCCAGATAACCCGAGTACGCGAGCGCGCCGAAGAGATCGACATGTCGCCACATCACGCCTTTCGGCATTCCCGTGGTTCCGCCGGTGTACAAGAAAAGAAGATCCTCACCGGATCGAGAGATGCGTTCTGCTGGTGAGGCAGCGGAAACCACCGCCTCGTAGTCCAAGTGCCCCGCAGGCAACACGAAATCAGTGCCCACGTCGTTGACGCAGAGGTATGCCTTCACCGTTGGTGCGAGTTTCTCGAGACCCTCGACTCTGTCTGCGAGTGAAGCGTGGTACACGAGTACTTCGGCTTCGGAGTTGTTGAGGATGTAGGCCACTTCATTGGTGAGGTAGCGATAGTTCACGTTGACGGGTGTGGCGCGCAGTTTGAAGAGTGCATACACGCTTTCGAGGTATGCGGCGTCGTTGTAGAGCAACTGCGCAACTCGTGCACCTTGACCAACACCATGGTTGCCGAGGACGCTCGCAAGTCGTGCCGAGCGGTCGTCAAAAGCGCTCCACTTGATTTCCTCGTCACCGAGAACAACTGCAACCTTGTCGGGCTGCGCATCGGCGAGCGCCTCCCACAACGTTGCCCAACTTTCGCTCAATCCGTCTTGTGACATGACGCCCCCTGTTCGCGTGAGATCAAGTGTAGGAGATGGATTTCCCGTGTCGGATGGTTCGGGTCGTACACTCGTCTCGTGCACATCACGCTGATTCGCCACGCCGAGCCCGAGTGGGTCAAGGATGGCCTGAATGTCGACAATCCACCTCTGACGGAGCGAGGATTCGAGCAGGCAGAACTGTTGGCCGAGTCTCTGCGCAACGAGCATTTCGACCAGATCCTTGTGAGCCCGTTGCTTCGCGCCCAGCAAACCGCACAACCTTTGCTGGCCCAAGCCGGTCGAGTGGGCCAGACCGCCGATTGGCTGGAGGAAATTCGCAATCCGATCTGGCACGGGACTCCGGTGGAGAAGGCCGAGGAGGCCTACCGAGCGGAGCGTTCCCGGCCCAGCGAGGATCGGTGGGAGGGTCTCGAGGGCGGCGAAGCCGTACGTGATTTCGTGACCCGAATCAACCGAGGTTGCGCAGACTTTCTCCTCTCGAACGGTTTGGAACGCAAGAGTTCGTCACTGCCCGTGTGGCTGGGGGACCGGGATGAACGTCGCATCGCACTCGTGGCACATGCCGGAACCAACTCGGTTTCGATCTGCCATCTACTCGGCCTCGACCCGACGCCGTGGGAATGGGAGCGTTTTGTCATCGGTCACGCATCCACCAGTTCTGTGATGTCGTTGGCCCTGAGTGATGGGGTCACCTTTTCTCTCACTCGACTGTCGAATGTCGAACACCTGCCAGTCGGGCACAGAACGTTCTGATCTTTGTCAGCAACTAAGTTGCGGGCGTGAACGAATCCACCATTGATCCGGAGAAGTTGAAGCTCTACTCCTTCCACGTTTTTTCGCAGTTGTCGGGCGCTGTGACTGCAGGCATGATTCATCTCGGCGACCGACTCGGTCTGTACCGGGCTCTGAGCGAGTCCGGTGGGTCCCTCAGTAGTGCAGAGCTAGCCGAACGGACCGCGCTGCATGAGAGGTGGGTGCGCGAGTGGTGTGCAAATCAAGTTGCCGCTCGATTGATCGATGCAGATCACTCCCGCCCCGAAGATCCACGTTTTTCGATGTCGCCCGAGGCAGCTGCCGTGATGGCACTCGACCAGCATCCAGCATTCGGCATGGGCATGTTCCACCGCTTGCCCGCAACGATGGAGCGCCTCAGGGACCTTCCGGCATGTTTTGCAAACGGTCAAGGATTCGACTACGACGCACACGGCCACGACGGCGCTGTGGGTATCGAGCGATCCTTCGAGCCGTGGAGCAATGCATATCTCGTGCCCACCGTATTGCCGGCCATCGAGGGCATCGTCGAGAAGCTCCAAGATGGAATTCATGTCGCCGACATCGGCTGCGGAGCTGGATCGGCAGTGATGTCGATGGCACAGGCGTTTCCGTCGAGCACTTTCGTGGGTTACGACATTTCTCGCTTTGCTCTGGAACGCGCGCGAGAAAAGGCGTCTGCAGCACGTCTCGACAATGTTCGCTTCGTACATCCCGAAGAAGAATCGATACCTGACAATGGTTCGGTCGACTTCGTCACGACGTTCGACTGCCTCCATGACATGACGCATCCTCGGGAAATGGTGAAGGCGATCCGTCGTTCATTGTCGCAAGAAGGCGTCTGGTTGTTGGTGGACATCAAGGCGCTCGACACTTTGGAGCAGAATGTCGCAAAGAATCCCATGGCTGCACTCATGTACGGCATCAGCATTCTTTCGTGCATGGCATCAGCATTGTCCGAGCCCGACGGAGAAGGTCTCGGCACGCTTGGTTTGCCGCTGTCTGTGGCGAGCCGTTACGCAACGGAAGCTGGCTTCGGTATCTTCCGACAACTGCCGGTCCAACACTCCGTGAACGCCTTTTACGAAGTTCGACCCTGAGCGATGTTCGGGGAAATTGACATCGGCCCGAATGCCCCCGGATCAAGGAGCAGTCGGGCCGATGCGGATCGTCACGAGGTGGGGAATCGGCTTATGCGGCCTTCTTGCAACCGTCGATGGCCTTGACGATGGGGTAGGGATTCACTGCGGCGCCGCCCTGGGGGTGAACTTCGAAGTGAAGGTGGGGAGTGGTGGTGTTGCCGGTGGCGCCCACCGTGCCGAGAATCTGTCCGGCTGTGACGGGTGTGCCCACGCCGATACCGGGGGCAATGGTGTCGAGGTGTGCGTAAAAGAAGTACGTGCCATCGGCGGTGGTCAACCGAACACCATTTCCGGACAACGGAGAGTTCGAGGTGCTGTACGTACGGGTGATCACGCCGTCGGCAACCGCATAGATCGCCTGGCCCTTGTTGGCGATGATGTCGACACCCTCGTGCAGGCGGTGTTCTCCGCGCTTTTCGTGCCAGGTGTCGGTGAAGTAGCACTGGGCCTGAACAGGGAACACTGCAATGGTCGCGGCCAAAACTGGGCGGGGAAGAAGACCCAACTCAATCAGAGTTGCTTCGTCGACGTTGCCCGAAACGGTGAGGTTCTTGTTCCTCTGAAAGACGCTGATCGCCGTCTTGGTGCCGTTGCCGAACACTCCATCAGCACCACCGAACACTTGCACGCCGGCAGCGATCAACGCTGTCTGGATTGCACGGACATCTTCGCCGCGTGAGCCCACCACCGGAAACGCGCCGGGCGTGAAAACAACGGGGGCGATGAGTGCAACGGGTGCAGCCACCGGGGCAGGTGCGGCCGGTACTGCAACGGGGGCAGACACCGCTGCAACTGTCGGAGTGGTCAAGCCGAGGATTTGGGCTGTACGGCGGTCCAAACGACCCGTGGCCTTGAAGCCCACAACCTGCTGGAAGTTACGAAGGGTGGCGCGAGTGCGGGGGCTGAAAACGCCATCGATGCCGCCGACCAAGGTGAACCCCTTGGCGACGAGGGCTGACTGGAGCGCCCGAACGGCATCTCCGCTCTGCCCGAAACGGGGGAGTTTTGCCGCTACCGGGGTCGACTTGGCTTGGTTGGATGGACTCTGGGCTGTTGCCGCAGCGCCACTGCTCTTGGTGGCCGCTGAGGCACCGCTGACGCCCACTCCGAGGCTGAGTGTGGCCATTCCGAGACCTACCACTGCCAAACGGCGAACGAAAACGGGCTTGGTAGCGGTTGTCTTTGCTTGGTTGCTTGTCGAGAAACTGCGCTTCGGCATGTTGTGCTCCTTGTGTGATCCACAAGGGGCATCGGCATGTCCGGCAGAGACTTGAGAAGAATCTCACGGAAAATATTGGTATGACCACTTTGAGTGGTCGTAGTGGCTGCTTCGTCACCAAAAGTGATGAACTAGGACCTCACAGACCACCAACAGGGGTCTTGAATTCTGTGGGGATCAGGAGATCACGGCACAGAACACGGCACAGAACACGGCACAGATCAGGAAGACGGGAACGACGTCGTGCGCGTCTCGTGATTTGCCAGAAGGCTGACCGACTCGATGAGGTCCTGGCGTCTCAGTACACCATCGTGTGCAGCGAACTGGACTGCCAACCCATCGATCAAACCGGTGAGGCGCATGGCAGAGGCGCGGGGGTCGCGACACTGGAATTCGTCCATTTCATTACCCCGACGCAGGATTCCCTCCAGCAAGTCGATGCCTCGTTGATCGAGTTCCTGGCTGATGCGTCGCATCAAGGGGTTGCGCAATGCTTCACCCCATGCGTCGATCCACAGCATCCATTCAAGGTCGTCGCTGCCCTCGGGCACGAAATCTTCGATCGCTCGAGCAAGCTGCTCCGTAGCCGACGGGGCATTGGTCACATAGTGCTCGAGATCGCTGAGCGATTTCTTTGCGTAGTGTTCGAACGCAGAAGCGAGCAAAGACTCTTTCGATTCGAAGTGATAGTGAATGAGGGAGTTCGACACGCCGAGGCGTTGGGCGACATCGGACACACGTGTGCCGGCGAAACCGCGTTCGATTACGACTCTGCAAGTGGTTTCAAGAATGTCGGCCCGACGCTCTTCGACGGTTTGTCGCTTCACGCTTGAGAAACTAGCCAGCGCCGCGGTCTAACGTGAATCCCGAAGATCTCTCGAAAGGCAAACGATGGCACTCACGCTTGAAGACGTACAAAAAGAGTCGTTGCGTTACGGACCGTTCGCGTTCGTGGGCTCTGTCTCGCCGTCCGGAACGCCCTACGTGTCTCCGGTGTCGGTCGCTTGGTACGACGGTCGGTTGCTGGCGTTCTTGGCCACCAACGAGGCGAAAGTGGCCAATATTCGCAAGAACCCGAAGGTGACGGTTCATTACTCCGTGTCAGAGGCGACCAACTGGGACAGTTGCATCCTGTGGGGTGATGCCGTGATCGTCGACGACGAGGCCGGTCGAACAAGCTTGTGGGACAAGATGGGATACAACCTCGATGCGTTCGAGCCCGGGGGTCCCGGAGCATCGACGCACGTATTCATGGTGCTCGAACCTCGTCGTGCCCTGGTACTGCGCCAGTACGGCATTCTGGGCCGCGAGTCGTGGCACGCTTGAAACGAAACATCAGTCCCCGGGGTTTTTCGCGTTTGAGCCTCGGAGCCCTGGTGGCGCTCTTCACCATTGTCGTCACAGGGGCGCTGGTGCGCCTTACCGGCTCGGGGCTCGGCTGTTCCGACTGGCCCGCGTGCAACGAAGAGCGTTTTGTCGACGTATCGACGGGCCACGGCGCAATCGAGCAAGTCAACAGACTGTTCACGGGAGTTGTTGCGTTGGCCGTGATTCTCGCTGTTTTGGGCAGCTTGCGATTGGCACACCGACGGCCCGTCCTCACCTGGCTCTCGATCGGTCTGGTGGTGGGCGTTTTGGCGCAGGTCGTGATCGGCGGGATCGTCGTGCTCACGGGACTCAACCCGTTCGCGAACATGGCGCATTTCCTTGTCTCGATGGTCTTGCTGGCCAACGCGATGGTTCTTCATCGGATATCCCAGACAGAACCAGGTGACTGGTCGACCAAACGTCCCTCGTTGCATGGCGCGGTCGTGGCATTGGCCGGAACCGTGAGCATTGTCACCGGTACCGTGGTGACGGCAACTGGCCCGCATGCTGGTGACGAAGAGGCGATTCGATTCGGGTTCGACATTTCCAACGTTGCGCGAATCCACAGCGTGTCGGTGATGCTCACTCTCTGCGCCATCACATGGATGCTGTGGAACACGCGCTCAAGGAGCAGCGAGCGCGCACGCCTCGAGCCGAAGATCGCCTCGTTGCTCGGTGTGGCGCTGTTGCAGGCGCTGGTGGGTTACGTGCAGTATTTCTCCGATGTTCC
>JBILKS010000068.1:0-6424 GCA_044376595.1 Ilumatobacteraceae bacterium
GGCGAGATACGGACCCACCCAACGTTGCGGATCCACCATCACCGACACCGACGCAAAGCCGTCACCGACAGCACTGAGCACATTTTCGGCGAACGACGAAGCCAACACCTGCTGGCCTGCCACGTGTGCGTAGGCAAGCACACCGTCGGGAATCTGAGTGCGTGATGCAAGGGCACCAGCTGGTCGTGCAGCCGGGGAAACCATGCGAATGGCAACTGCGCTTTCCACCGCGGACGAAGAAGCACCCGCTTCAAACGGTCTCGTCACCACCAGTGCGGGCACCAGATCCTTGCCGTCGCTCTCGTCGTCGTTGTTGGGTAGTGCTACCAAGGTACCCACCGCCACCAGGCCGAACACCGCTGCCGCCGGGGCAAAACGCTTTGCCGTTGCCAATACGTTCATGAACATTCTCCAAATGAATCGAACGAGCACACGCTCCATGCGATGAGCCCGTAGTTGCCTCCGGAACCGACTCCCGTACCACCCGACGTTGTCCCCCGCTCGAAACGGATGGTGATGCTGCGTTGTGCACTTGCCCCAGAGAACTGCGCGGCCACCACCACGGCTTGCGCGAAGCCCACGATGGTGTAGAGAGCATTCGCGCCTTGGTTGCGCGGATTGGAATAGAGCGGCAACTGGATGCTCTGGCCAATGACACCGGTCATCGCGAGTGAAATGGACGGCGCACCGGGCGATCCGGAGATGACGTCTCCCACTTCCACCCAGCCGAGGTAGCCCGAGTTGATCCACGATTGGGTTTCGCTGTTGGAGTTGGAACCGCCGTTGAAGTCGAGAGTTGCCCAGTTGCCCGACACGTCACCGCCACACCTTTGGTTCTGTTCCTGAAACGTGATGCGGGTGGAAACCCCTGCAGACATCCCACCAGCAATCCATTGCGCGATCGACGGGTGATTCACGCACAGACCGAAGGGCCAGAGGCCGATCACCGATTCAGCCGGTCCAACGCGAACAGCCGTGCTGGCACTTACCTGACTTGTCTCACGGCCCAGAAGATTCCCGAAAATCAAACTCACCGACTCTTGGGCGTCGACCCGCGCCACTCCGCTGCTCTGCGTACCGGTGATCGAACAGTTGGTGCTGTCGGGCCGTGCACCGTCACCACCAACAAATGCCAACGACGACGACGAGCACTTGACTCCGTTCGCGCCCCATTCCGCAGCCACGGCAACTGCCGCTGCTTCGACGCCATTCTGCAGTCGATGTTTGTCCACCCACACGCGGCCGGCATCGACCACCACTGCAAGCATCAGACTGAGCGGAATGAAGACAATGGCCGCAACCACGGCGATGGCACCGCGATCAGTGGTACTCACCTGTGATCGCCGCATATCTATTCGCCGCAAGCAAAAGACGACGACGCGCGAAGCGTGACGGATCGATCGCCCACCAAGGGAACCGAGAATGTCTGGGTTGCATCCAAGGCAACCTTCATGGTGCCGGAGGAACAGTCGGACACCACCGAACAGTTCACGACTCCGACGTTGTTGCTCGACAACTCCGACAGAGCCACGGTGCACGCCTGTGCCGGCGCCACGGACCCAACCCTGGCTGCATCACGGGCAACCGACTGCAACTGAAGTTGATCGAGGTACACGGACCCAGCCAGAACGACCGTGAAGAGAAGGACGATGAGGAGCGGCACCACGAGCGCAAACTCAACGGCGGCAACGCCCTCGTCGTCCAACCCCCGAACCCGGGGACCGGGAGTTGGACGAGCAGGCATCACGGAAGGATGGTGTCGAAGAGGTCGCTGATGCGGCCACCCAAGGCAGCGGCAGCAACGGCAACGAGGGCAACGACGCCGGCCAGAAGTACTCCGTACTCTGCCGCGACACCGCCTTCGTCGTGCGCTTCGTGATTGTCCTTCAAAAAATTACTGATTCGCACATACAAGCGAGTCATGATGTTCCTCCAATGATGAATGGACGTCCGTGTGACGTGCCACCATCGTCATCGCATGAATCGCGTTTTTGTTACGCGATCGAGCGCAACGTGAGATATGTGGGACCGAGCAGGTACATCTGAGTCCGGTACTTCTGGCTCAGGTATGTCTGTTCGAGATTGTCGGGGCCTCGCCCCGTATTTGCCACCGGACAGTCGAGATCAGGAACCGAGACGTCGATAAAAGTCGGGCGGGGCCACGATGTCGTCGCGCGTGAGTTCGGTGACCTGTGCACGTCCGAGCCCCAGCAGTGCCGAGTCGATGCCGCCACGCAGCACGTCGAGAACGTTCTCGACGCCCGCTTGTCCGTTTGCGGAGAGACCCCAAAGGTAAGCGCGGCCGATCATCACGGCTTTGGCCCCCAGTGCAAGAGCCTTGACCACGTCGCTGCCGCGACGAACGCCGCCGTCGAGAACGACCTCGATCTGATGACCCACCGCATCGGCAACGGCGGGCAGCGCACGGATCGGCGCGGGGGTTCCGTCGAGATTGTTGCCCCCGTGGTTCGACACCGACAACGCACTGGCGCCCGCATCGACTACACGTTTGGCATCGTCGACGCGGCACACGCCCTTCACCATGAACGGACCGTCCCACTGCGAACGCAACCACGCGATGTCGTCCCAGCTGGGCGGAGGACTCTGCATCCATTCGAAGTAGGCACCGAAGAACGTGGGGGGCTGCGTACCCGGAGGGGCCATGTTGGGTGTGGTGAGGTCGGGAATCCGGAACGTCTTGGCGTACATCCACAACCACTTCGGCCGGGCCAGTGCTTGCGGCGCCAACTTGACCATTTCCTTCAAGCCGATCTTCTCGGGAATCCATGGGCTGCCCCAGTCACGACCGTTCGAGAAGGTCCAGTCGAGGGTGAGGATGATGCCCTTGGCGCCTGCGGCCTTGGCGCGCTCGAGGCGTTGGATCATGGTGTCACGGCCACCCGACCAATACATCTGGAAGAGCACTTGGTTGTTGACTGCAGTGACATCTTCGATGGATTTGCTGGCGAAAGAACTGAGCCCCATGGCGACGCCACGATTTGCGGCCGCTTTGGCCACTGCAACCTCGCCGTCGGGATGAACCGCCTGAACGCCCGTGGGCGAAATGATGACCGGCATCGACATGTTCTGCCCCATCACCGTGACCGACATGTCGCGCTGCGCCTGCAGGCCGGCGATGTGCGGAGCGAAACCGAGTTCGTCGAATGCATTGAGGTTGTCGTTGAACGTGAGACCTTTTTCGGACCCCCCGATGATGGCCCCGTACACCGACTTGGGCAGGCGCTTCTCTGCCCGGCGCTGGGCGACTGCGACTGTTTCGAACCAGGGGTTTCCCATGACACATCCTTTGGTCGAGGTGAGTGTACAACTGCAGGCCGTAGGCTCAATTCTCATGTCATCTGCGAATCGTCCCGCCGGCACCCGAGTCGGTCTTCTTGCCTACGGAGCCATCGGCCATGAGCACAACCTCGCAGTGCAGGGCACACCGGGACTCGAACTCACCGCGGTGTGCGACACCAACCCCGAGCGTGTGGCCGCCGCAAAGGAACTGGCGCCTTCTGCCGAATCTTTTTCGGATGCCAGCGCCATGCTCGACTCGGGCCTGATCGACCTCGTGGTGATCTCCACGCCCCCCAACAGCCACTATTCGTGGGCCAAAGAGGCATTGCAGCGCAACATTCACGTGGTGCTGGAAAAGCCCATGGCCCTGACCGCGGCACAGTGCGACGAACTCATGGCTCTTGCGGCAGAGAAGAACCTGTTGCTCGTGGTGTACCAGAACCGCCGTTACGACGCCGACTTCGTGACAATGGCGCGCCTCGTTGCCGAAGGTGCCATTGGCGACGTCTTTCACTACGACAGTTTCGTGGGGGGCTATTCCGAGCCGTGCACCTACTGGCATTCGAATGCCGAGGTGTCGGGCGGGGCAATCTTCGACTGGGGCAGCCACTTCATCGACCAGATTCTCGCCATCGTTCCCGACACGATTGCCCACGTGAGTGGCCAGAATCACAAGCGCGTGTGGATGCACGCCACCAACGCCGACCATGCCCAGGTCACCATCACATTCACGTCGGGGACCCAGGCCACGTTCGTCAACTCGGATCTGGCCGCCGCGCGCAAGCCCAAGTACTACGTCCTCGGAACCAAGGGCGCCATCGTGGGCGATTGGGATCCGGCGGCAGAACCGGCGGTGGCTGATCTTCCGGCAATTCTCACACTGCATTCCAACGACGGCTCACGTTCCACCGTGACCCTCGACGCCGTGGCACCGTTCTCTTTCCACAAGTCGCTCGTCGATCATCTCCACAATCACACTCCAATGACGGTTCAGGCACTTCAATCACGCAACGTGGTGGCGATCATGGAAGCAGCAGAGTGCTCGGCTCTCGACAACGCGCGACCCGTCATCCCACACCTCAAGGTCTCGTGACGGTTCGCTGGGGGTTCATCGGCGCCGGCTACGTGGCCGGTCGCGCAATGGCCCCCGCGGTCCATGCGGCACCGGGCGCCACACTCCATGCCGTGGCCAGCCGCGACCCTCAACGCTCGGCCGACCTCGAACCCGCCCGTGTTCACGACAGCTACGACGCCCTCATCCACGATCCGAATGTTGACGCCGTCTACGTCAGCCTCACCAACGTCCAACACAAGGAATGGGTGTTGGCTGCATTGAACGCAGGAAAGCACGTTCTGTGCGAAAAGCCCCTGGCCATGAACGCCGCGGAGGTTGTCGAGATGATCACCGCCGCCGAACGCAACCAACGGCTTCTGGTCGAGGCCGTGTGGACACGTTGGCAGCCGCGTATGCGGCGCATGGCCGACATTGTTGGCCGTGGCGACCTGGGCGAAATCGTCAACATCACGTCGGCATTCACCTTTCAGGGCGACCTGACGGGCAACTACCGTGCGGACCCCGCGTTCGGTGGCGGAGCATTGTTGGACGTGGGCTGCTACCAAGCGCACCTGTGGCTGATGCTCTTGGCCGAGAACGTGAACTTTTCCATCGAGTCGGTGAACCGCACCAACAGCCACACCGGCATCGACCTCACGAGCGAGATCCATGCCCGGCTCAACAGCCGCATCACGGCTCAGGCACTGTGCTCGTTCGACTTGCCACCTCAGCAGAGCATCGCCGTGACCGGAACAACGACGTCAATGCGCACCGGCGCAGGAGAAGCATTCACGCTGTGGAGGCAACAGGGAACCTTGTCAATCGGCGACACGGTCGAGCACTTTGCTCCCGACGACGCCTTTGCACTCATGGTGAGCGACGTGAGCGCGGCCATTCGCGGCGAAGACGCGCAACTCTTTCCGGCACAGAGCTCTCTGCGTGTTGCGGAAATTCTCGACGCAGTTCGCGAGTTCGCGGGCTAGAAGCCCGCGTAGGGCGACTCGAAAACCGCCGGCTCCACCCATTGCAACAACACCACGGTGGCGACAATCAGTCCGACCCACGCCAACACCACGCGTCGACGGCCCGACAACAACGTGCCCGGGATCTTGGTCATTTCACGGCCCCCTCTCCGGTGGTGAGATAGTCGACCATCTTCTTGGTCACCTCGTACGCCCCGTACTTGTTGAGGTGAGCGGAGTCGGTGAACTGCAAACGCAACTCGGGTCGCGAAGCATCCCACAACAGTTGCCTGAAATCGAGAACATCGGTTCCCGGGAAGATCTCTGCAAGAGCACCGAAATCGATGGCCAATGTCTCTTCGGCGAACGATGGGAAGTAATAGAAGAAAATGTTCTCGACTCCACGGTCTCGAGCGAACTCCACCAGATTGCGCAGAACCGCCGCCTCGCCCTGAGCACGACTGCTGCTGAGGTTGATCGGTATGTATCGCTGTGCATTTTTCGCCATGCTGGTGAGGGATTTCTCCGATGGCTTGGGTGTTTCGTTGGTGTACGGCGCGGCCGCCACCGGACCCCACACATCGAGCACCTGGCGATCACAGCCCTCGAACGGATTGGCGGCTCGCACCGGATCACGCAATGCATAGTCCACCCCGACTTCGAGATGTTTCATGAAGAAAGCCATCGGAGAGTCCATTTTCGAGCGCACGTACACGTCGGTCCAGGGAATCTCTCCGTCGTCGCTCATGCTGCCGAGATAATCGGCATAATCGCGAGCCCCGAAGAGTGCATAACTGCGATTGGTGAGAGAGAACGCCTGCCGCTTGGGGGCATTCTCGCCGCGGAAACGGGAGAACTGCAGTTCGATTCCGAGGGTCTTCGGCACTCCCCTGTTGCGCACGTAAGAACGAAAGCCGAGATTGGCATCGGCCTCGGAACTCCCGAGAAGAACCAACTTCTCCGTGGAGGCGATGCGTTCGTCGGGAACGTTCACATCCAGAATTCTTTCGTCGATGCCGAAACCGGTGCGACTGGCCCCCAACAGGACAAGATCCGCCGGTGGTTTGCCATTGCGCAGTTGATCGCCTTGGCAACGGTTCACGTAGGC
>JBILKS010000069.1:0-6392 GCA_044376595.1 Ilumatobacteraceae bacterium
AGCGATTCACGGAGAGAGATTATTTCTTTCTGTCACAAGACAGGCGAAACAAAATTTTTTTATTGAGGGGCTTTCGCCTCGTCAGCCCAAGTCGGGCCAGCGGCGCTTCTGGCGACGGCGCTTGCCGGCTGCGCCCGTCTTGCGGTGGTCATACAACGCCCACTGGCGGCGCCAGCCCGTGTAGTCGGGTCCGGTCATCGGAGTAGACGCCTTGCGCGCGGCGCGTTGGCGTGCTGTCCAGAAGTCGGTGAGTGCCTCGTCACCCAGCAACGCAACGGCGCTCTCGATACGTTCGCTGAAGCGTCGCGATGATTCGTCTTCTTCCGGGAAAAGCGGAGCACCAAAGACGATTCGCGTGTGGCCGCGCTTCGGGCGCTTCATGCCCTTGCCGTAGATCGCGCCGGTTCCGTCGATGAACACGGGCACCACGGGAGCGCCGGACTTGATGCTGAGGTAGGCGGCACCGGCCTTGAACTCTTGACCCCAGCCGTCGGGCGAGCGACCACCTTCGGGATAGATGACGAGGCTCCAGTCGCGTGCAAGGAGATGACGGAGTTGATCCGAGGACTTGCGGCTGGTGGTTTCGCGATCGATGGGGATGGCATTCAGTGCGAGCGCTGCGATGGTGCCCTTCATCCGCTTGTCGAAGAAGTAATCGGCAGCGGCGGCCACAACCATCCGGCTGCGCCACGGTTCGGGCACCACGCTCACCATGAGGGGCGTGTCGAGATGTGAATGATGGTTGGGGGCGAAGATGACGCCGCCGATGGAGTCGTTGTTGGCGAGATCCGTGAGGCGATCGACACCCTCCACCTGCGGGCGAGCGAGATACGTGACTGTCGCCTTCACCGGGCCGGCGACAAGGATGCGTCGGGCAAAGCGCGCTGCGGGGGTGCGGGCGAAGTCGGTGTCGAAGTCGGCTCCGAGCGAGCCTTCTTTGGGTGGAACCTCCACTCCGCTCGGAATAGACGGTGCTCGATAGGGGAAGCCCTTGGTGCGCCACAGTCTGACCGGTTTGCGGAGGAGAGACTCAAGACCCTCGGCCGCAGAGGCGGCGCGTTGAAGCACGCGGCGCGAGGTGGCGCTGCGTGTCTTCGAGGTCGGGTAATCGCGGGCCATCTGAGCAGGTTCCTACTTGACGTCCGCCACCATGAGCGGGGGTGTGTGCAGGTGGGTGATGGTGGGCGAGCGACCCACCACGTCGCTGGCGATCTCCAGCGCGTCGTTGAACGTGGAGGCCGGAGTGAAGCCGAGGCGACGAACCGTGGGTGCATCGCCACCGACGATGATGACCTTGCCGCAATGCTGCATACCGTGGCTGCCCCAGTACCACATGTAAAAGGGGTGCACGCCGTGGTACGCGTAGCTGGTGCGGTAGAGGTGGCGGTACCAGTCGTCTTCGGCGAACTGCTTCTCGAAGCGGGCCTCGAGTTCGTGGGGCACCGTGGTCTCAGTGAGCACCTGCTCGAAGAAATCGATGTAGCTGGGGTGGTGCACCGGGTGGAACTCGTTCGGTGTCGGGTGGGTCATGATCACCACGCCACCCTCTCGTACCAGTGGCTTGCCGCGGTAGAGGTTGAAGAAGTAGCCGAGGCCCGTGCACATCACGAGGATCGGGTTCATGATCGAGTTCACGTTGTAGGGGCAGATGAACGGAATGCCCATGGTGAGGATGTCTGTCTGGCCCTGCACCTCGACCAACTGCTGCTTCCATACGTTCTCGGTGGTGACCTTGTGCACCGCCTCAACTTCGCCGCACTGGATGCTGGTCATGTTGTGCGGTGCTTCGATGCCATGGAAGATGTTGCGAGCGACACGGTTCGGCGTGCGGTTGAGGCCGGCCTGGGCAGCCACGAACTTGGCACGATCGCGCCCGTTCCACTCCCACTCGCGCTTCGCAAGGAAATCGAAGGGCTTGGGAAACGTGTCGTTGTTGATGTTTGTTTCGATCTGGAAGATCTTCGGGCCGTGTTTGCGCATGATCTCACCCATGCGCCAGTTGCTCTTGTGCAGTTCGCTCTTGTGGGCGTCCATGAACGAGCGACTGTTCTGCATGGTGTGGGTGTTGTGGTGGTGGCGCAGCGAGCGGTAAGAGGCAAGGCCGGTGGCGGTGCTCTTCCATCCGCCATCCATCGCAACCAAGTTGATGTTGACGTAGACGAGCAGATCGCTCTCGGCGGCGCGCTTGTTGATCTCGACCTCTTCGCCGTGATCGGTGGTGCCGAGAAGCGCAAGGGCATCGGGATCTTCGGCGTCGTGCTGGTACAGCAAGCCTCGTGGCGCGAATGCGTCGTAGACGCGGTCGCCGAGTTGATGACGAAGTTCATCTTCGGTCATCCTGCGGTGCAGGGCGAGCGCTGCGATGATGTGTACGTCGTCGACGCCGGCTTCGGCTGCCATGTCGAGCACGGCTTCGATGATGCGCTGGCGGATGTCGGGGCGTGTCATCTTCGGCAACGGAAGGCTGATGTCGTCGAAGGCGATGGTGAGCTTCATGCCCGGAAAAAGAAGTGCCGGCAACGGGTCCATCTCGATCGGGTTGAGGAGTGAATGGCGGATGGCCGAGTCGATGTCGTCGATGGCTTTGTGCGGCTCGGGGGCGTAGATCACGCGTGATCGGTCGGCGGGCAACTTCTCGAGAGAGAAGTTCTCACCACGCCAGAACATGATGGGAGGTGTCGACTTGTCGACGTCGAGTACGAATCCTGGGCGTGGCATCAGCGGTTCTTCTCCTGTCGAGGGTGTGCAGTTCTCATGTCAAAGGCCACCTTGATGGCTCCCCGTGCGCCCGCCTCGGAAGCGTGGCGCAATGCGTTTGCGTAGTCGGAAAGTGGATACGTGGCCGACAACAGGCGCTCGACCTGGAACGTTGAGGCCAGTTCGATTGCAATGTCGAAGGTACGACGCTTCGTGCCGTCGGGCAGAGCCTCGGTTCCGTAGGTGTAGGCGCCCTTCAGCTCCGTTTCGCGGTGCCACAAGCCGGTGAGGTCGACCTTCACCTCGGCGGGCATGCCCATGAGCACCACGCGACCGCGGGGTCGGGTGATCTTCAGCGATGTTGCAATGCTGTCGCTGTTGCCCACTGCGTCGATGGTGACGTGTGCGCCCGAAGAGAGATAGTCGCCGACAATGTGGCAACCGGCAACGTGGCGCACCGTGCGGGCGAGTTCCGAGGACTTCACGACAGTGGTGGCGCCGAACTCTTTGGCAAGGCGCATCTGGGCGGGGTAACGCGCACCCACCACGATGTGGGCGTGGGGAGCAAACACGCGAAGCCCGGCAACGGCGCACAGGCCCATGGTGCCGGCACCCTGCACTGCGATGATCGGCTTGTCGACACCATGGCAGTGTTGGATCGCCAACAGGGCAGCGTGAATGCCGCCAGCGAGGGGTTCGATCAATACCGCGCGTTCGTCGCTCATGTCGGCGGGAATGTGGTGAATCTGTGATTCGTGAGCCACGAGTTCGGTTGCCCAGCCGCCGCCCGTGGAGTTGCAGAAGCCGATCTGGATGCCGGGCTCCAACGGCGGCATCGCGAGATGGGCGTAGTCGTCGCCGTCGCCGGGGGCTGCGTCGGGGAACGGGAGGGCGTGGCCGCGCGCTGCGTGGCCGAGCACCGGTTCGATCACCACGCGTTCGCCCGACTCCAGCTCGCCGACGATCTCGTGGCCGGGCACGAAGGGAAAACTCACCCAGTTCTCGAAGTAGGTGGACGCGTGGCCCTCGACCGTGGCCAGATCGCTTCCGCAGATACCGGTGAGGCGCGGGTAGACGCGGTGCCACCCGGCGCCCGGGATCTCCGGTGCGTCAGCAGTGCCCAAGGTGAGGGGGCCCATCTTGGCGGCACTGCCGGTGTCGAATCCCGACAACACGCGGGCCAGCATGAATCGACCCGTATTGCGGTCGATGCGCAGAGCCTTCATGGGCACGGCTTTCATCGCATTTTCTCGTTCATCATCGGAGCGATCGGAAGGAGGCGCTTCGGTGCGCCCGCGGCCTTGGACCATTCCTCCACCAACCAGCCACGTTTGCGGGCGATCGCCGCAAGTCGTGTTTCGGGGTTGACGGCCACCGGATGGCCAACGGCCTCGAGCAGCGGAAGGTCGGAGGTGGAGTCGGCGTACGCGACGCACTCGTCGAGCGAGTAGCCGTTGGCGGCGCAGTAGTCCGCCAGCACTTGCGCACGCGTTTCGCCGGTGGGTGGCACCTGTGTCAGTTGTCCGCTGTACGTGCCGTCGGGTCGTACCGACATCTCGGCGGCCACGATCTCGTCGAACAAGGGACGCAGGCCCTCGACGTTGAACGACAGAGCACCAGTGATGAGGATGGTTTTGTGGCCAAGCGCACGGTGTTCGCGCACGCGACGAATGGCCGCGGGGAACGACTTTGCCACGATGATCTGTGTGAGCATTTCGCGGGCATCGATCTCGATCTGCTCGACCGGTGCGTCTTCGTAGCGGCGGTAGAAGTAGCGCAGGAAGTCGCCGCGATCCTTGCGGTCCATCGAGAGCAGCGTGGGTGCTTCGACCATCGTGCGCATCACATAGCGCAAGCGTTCCGGGCCGTTCAGGCGTCGCGTGGCGAGCCAGGAGTAACTCTCGACGACGTTGGAGGCGATCAGCGTGTTCTCGAGATCGAATGCGACCACCTGTCGCTGCGGCGAGAGAACATTGGCGCGCAGGCGAGTGGAGCGGTCCGTCTTCGATTTGCCGGGGGTTGTCTTGACGCGGGCATGCTCCACCACGGAGGGAAGGTGCACGTTCTGGACGTAGTGGTCCCAGTCGACCACTCGTGGATCGAAGCAGAACGTTTGCTGGTCGGTGGCGTCAAGGGTGTTCCACAGAGCGAGCAGGTTGTCGACGCTGTAGATGGCTTCGCACTCGGTGTAGAGACCGTAGAGCTCCACGTATTCGAGTGCGCGCTCGATCTCGCTGCGACGTTCTTCGAGCTTGGCGCTCCACGCGGCCTGTGTGCCACGCAGGGGCAAGGTCTGCAGCACGCGTTCCGCGCGATTCGCCAGCGACTTGGCACGCGTGAGTTGCTGCTGAACGCGACCGCGGCCGGGGAAGTTCCAGTCGGGCACCACGATGGGTTGGCCCTCGGAGTCGTAGATCGGGTGTGCGGTGAACCAGTCGCGCACATTGTCAACCAGCCGGCTGTATCGCAATGGATTGCTGCTGCCCGAGGCAACCTGCGAGATGTACGGGGCGCGTTCGGGGCCGGCGGCGGCCACGGCGATGATTGCGGCCACCACGATGTCGACGGGGATCACGTCGACCGTGCCCTCGGGGACGCCGGGGAACTCGCGCAACAAACCGCGGGCGTACGAGATGATCACCGGCTCGGCCATGCGGAAGCCACGGATCCAGCCTGGCTTCGGCTCGGCAACTGCTGACTCGATGATCGACGGTCTCACGATGCAGACGGGCAGATCGCCCTTGGTCTCGGTGAGGGCCTGTTCACCCAAGGCCTTGGTGAAGGCGTAGGCATCGGGCCAACCCACACTGGCGGCACGAGCACGTCCGGCCTGCACGAGTTCGTTGCTGACCCAACGGTCGCGCAACTGTTCGGTCTTGGCGGCAAGTGCCGGAGCACCTGCCGCACCGAGTTCCTGGCGCGCGTCCTTGCGGAACTTCTGCAGGGCAGTGGGGATGCGACTGGCTGCTTCAATGTCGCCACGCAGACGCCGTGACGAAGCGACTTCGTCACGCCAGTTGAGTCCGATGTCGAAGGGGCCTTCGGACACCAGTTGCTCGGGTGCGGTACCTCGTCGGTTGCCCGCCACGTAACAGGTGCTCACCGCAACCATGAAGGGCTTGGTGGGCGAGTTTGCGTGGAGTTCGTTGAGTGTCGCCGCGAGACGCACGGGTCCCAGCAGGTTGACCTCGACCGCGGAGTCAAGTGGCGAGTCGAACGACACAGCAGCGGCAGAGTGAATGACGATGTCGCACGTGGCCAATGTGGCGCGGTCGGACTCGCTGAGGCGGAGTCCGTCGACGGAGATGTCGCCGTCGAGAGCGTGAACGCGACGAGCAGCCATGACGTCGAATGGCTCGGCGGAGTCCTTCAGCTCTTCGCGGAGACGATCGAAGGCATCGTTGTTCAGGATCTCCCGCTTGATGCGTGACGCCGCTCCACGTCGACCTCCACGAACAATGAGGAAGAGTTCGCACCCGGGGGCGCCCCGCAGGAGCCGTTCGACAAGGGCAGTGCCCACGAACCCCGTGGCACCGGTGATGGCGATACGCCGCCCAGACAATGACTCCGCAATCATCGTGGAAGGTTCTATCACAGTCCTCTACCATTTGGTAGAGGACTGTGATGACTGCACAACCCACGCGAGAGCGGATTCTGGAGGCGAGCCTCGATTTCTTCGGTGCCAAGGGCATCGA
>JBILKS010000070.1:0-6361 GCA_044376595.1 Ilumatobacteraceae bacterium
CGAGATGTTGCTGTGCAACGCGCCATCACTGAGATCACCGCACCTGTTCAACGGCCCTTGCCCAGTTCGAACTCGTACGAAGTCTCGCCACTCACTCCGGTCGAGACATACCTCGGTGCCGTGACCGCGGCGCGCGATGCCGTTCGCGCCGGCATCATCACAAAAGCCGTGATCGCCCGCGACATACAGATCACCGCTCGAGAGCCCATCGACATCCACGCGGTTCTTCTTCGACTCAAGGCTTCGTTCGGGTCCAGCTACCGATATGCCGTCGACGGACTCGTGGGCGCCTCTCCGGAGCTTCTGCTGGAAATCGACAACGGCACGGTGCGCAGCAATCCGCTTGCCGGCACCACGGCACGAACAGGCGACCCGTCGACCGACTCACGATTGGCCGCCGAACTGCTGGCCAGCCCCAAGAACCAGATCGAACACAGGGTCGTGGTGGACATGGTGCACGACACCCTGCTGCCCCATTGTTCGTACCTCGACTGGGAGCCCGAACCCTCGGTGGTGGCTGTGGCCAATGTCCAGCATCTCGGCACCCTCGTCGAGGGCAGGTTGTCCAACCCTGACATTCACATCCTCGATCTGGCACGCGCGCTGTGTCCCACTCCCGCATTGGGTGGCGCACCCCGCAAGGAGGCACTCGAACTGATCGCAAGCACCGAAGGTCTGCAGCGCGCCAACTACGGCGGAGCGGTGGGCTGGTTCGACGCTCAGGGCAATGGAACGTTTGCCGTCACCATCCGCTGCGCCGAGTTCGATCAGTCACGCACGCGCGCACGTCTGTTCGCCGGTGGCGGAATAGTTGCCGACAGCGAACCATTGGCTGAACTCGCCGAAACCCAGGCAAAGTTCCAAGCGATGCTGTCGGCCATCGTCAGACCTTGACGACCGCTCCATTAATCACGGCGCGACAACTCGTTTCACGAAGGATCATCGAAGGCTGCGGCGTCGACTGCACCGGCAATGGCTTCGTGCAGACGCCCGTGAAGCGTCACGTTTGCCCGGCGGTCTGTGTTCACCACGGTCACTGACGTACCCGTGTACGACAACGCTGCGAGGAGTTCTTCGTATGTCTTTGGCTGGTGGACAACGAGTCCGAAGGCGCGCGCCACCGCGCCGACATCGGTGCCATGCGGCGTGCCGAAGAGCTGCTCGAATCGATGATCGGACACTGCGTTGGCTTGCGGAAGGAACGAGAAGATTCCTCCGCCATCGTTGTTGGTGACCACCACACGTACATTCATGTCGCGTGACGCAAGCATCGCCAACGATGAAGCATCGTGCAGAAAAGCCACATCACCCAAGAACACGGTGACATTTCCCAGTTCACTGGCCACTCCGATGGCAGTTGCCATCACGCCGTCGATCCCATTGGCGCCACGATTGGCGTACACCAGCAGGCCGTCCCCCGTGGGCGAAAACCATTCGATGTCGCGAATCGGCATCGACGAACTGACCACGGCAATCCGGCTCGACGCGGCCACCGCCCGCGCCACATGGGGATCGGTCAGCTGCGTCTCTTCGGCCAACAACTCCTCGATGGCGGCGCTGGCTCGGGCTTCGGCGCTACGCCATGCAGAACTCCATGCGAATGGCTCTCCGCCCGGAGGCATAGCAGTGGCCTGCAGTCGCGACGCCGCCGCACACAGCCGATCGACGGTGTTGGCTACATCGGCTTCGATGTGCTGGACCACTGCATGATCGGGATCGTGGAACGTTCCGGGTGAATGCACTGCTATCTGTTCGGCATCGATGTCGCGTACCCACTGGCCGAGAACCTTCGATGCCGGTGGGGCTCCGAGCCGAAGAACAACTTCGGGCTTGATGGGCCCACGCGCGGCCTTGCTGCGAACGATGCCGTCGAAATGAGCAACGATGTTGCCGCCCTCGACACGGCTGCCGCTACGAGGGCAGGCGAAAACCGGCCAATCCAACACCGAGGCCAGCACGGTGGCTGCAGCGGCATAGGCAGAGATCGCGTAACCACCCCCGGGATCGCCGGCGATGATGATTCCCTTGCGCCCCACCAGGCGATGAGCCAAGTCGTCGATTTCCCAGTCGGTGAGAAGTGCTTTGGCGTGCACATGCCCGGACCACGAGGCATCGTGATTGCGCGTGGGAGGCATGTCGATGACATCACCCAGCAACGGTTCCCTGAAGGGCAAATTGAGATGCACCGGGCCGGGAACGGGCCCGAGGGATCGCCCGAACACATGGTCGGCAAGCGCGCGCCACGTATGCGCTGCGTCGAAGCTGGCCACGCCTGGGTCGTGAAACCACCGAACCGCGGATCCAAAGAGATGTGTCTGGTCGATGGTTTGTGCCGCACCAACGTCGCGAAGCTCCGGGGGTCGGTCGGCCGTGCACACGATCATCGGGATCGAACTCAAATGAGCCTCGGTCACCGCTGCGTGGAAATGGGTTGCTGCGGTTCCCGACGTGCAGAGCACCACTCCCGGCGACCCGGTGACCAGAGCTGATCCCAACGCGGCAAACGCCGCGCTCCGCTCGTCGATGAACACTTCGACTCTCACCTGTGGATGCTGAGCCAAGGCCAAGGCGAGAGGAGTGGACCGCGAACCGGGCGCCACGAAGGCGTGCTGGACCCCGCACCGCACCCATTCGTCGACAAGGGTGGCGCAGAACGTGGCTTGCGCATTCTGTGTGCTGTGTGGCTCTATCGTGTTGTTCATGAAACTGGAGATTTGGTCCGATGTCGTATGCCCATGGTGCTACATCGGCAAGAAACGTTTCGAGACCGCTGTAGCAAACCTTGCAGCCGAGGGTACTCAACTCGACCTCGACATCTCCTTTCGTCCGTTCCAATTGGACCCCAGTGCGCCGGTTGGAGGCGCTTCTCCGGTGATCGAGGCCTACTCCAAGAAGTTCGGTGGCCCGGAACAAGCCCACAAGATCATCGATCACGTCACCCGAACGGCCGCCCAATCGGGGATCGAATTCCACATGGACCTCGCCGTTCGAGCCAACACCCTGCGGGCGCATCGCATGATGCATCTGGCTCTCGTGCACCACGGCAATGCCGCTCAGGTGGCCATGAAACAGTTCCTTCTCGAGGCCTATTTCACGAATGGCCTGAACATTGCCGATGACGAAGTTCTATTGGCGGCAACAGCGGCAGCTGGGATCGACCGCGCCCAGGCTCAGGAGTGGCTCGATTCCGACGAAGGCGACGTCGAGGTTCGTGCCGACATCACTCGCGCCGGAGAACTGGGCATCACTGCGGTACCGACATTCGTCTTCGACGACACTTGGGCGATACCCGGAGCCCAGGACGTCGAAGTGTTCGAGCGCGTCTTGCGCCGCTTGGCAGAAAAGGCGTTGTCTGCGCAATGAGCACGAATCGCAGTGTCCTCGTCCACGGTTTCACCCAGACCGGCGCCGTGTGGGATTCGTTGCGTGGTCTTTTGCGACTGCCCGGGGAGATCGCAACTCCCGACCTGCCGGGACACGGTGAACGCAGTGACGTCGCCGCATCGTTGAACGAAAGCGGCGACCTCCTTGGACGCGAATACGGTCCGGGAAATTTCGTCGGCTACTCCCTGGGCGCCCGGGTGTGCCTGCACACCGCACTTCGCCAACCACAGCAGGTTTCTCGTCTCGTCTTGTGCAGTGGAACGGCAGGAATCGAGAGTGCCGACGAGCGCGACGAACGCGACGCTGCCGATCGCGCGCTTGCCATGCGTGTTCTCGACATTGGCGTTCCGGCGTTTCTCGACGAGTGGCTGTCCCTACCTCTGTTTGCCGGCCTCAGTGTCGACGCGGCTGCCCGGGCGGCGCGCGAAGCCAACACAGCCGCAGGCTTGGCATCGAGTCTTCGGTGTGCCGGAACCGGAACACAAAGCCCGCTGTGGGACAAACTCGATCTTCTCGCCATGCCCGTATTGGTGGTGACAGGAGCGAAGGACGACAAGTTCACCGACATCGGTGCGCGCATGGCTCGGATGATCGGATCCAATGCCGCCCACGTGGTGGTGGAAGACGCCGGACATTCCGTTCCCCTCGAGCAACCGGAGCTCTTCGCTTCGATTCTCAACGATTTCCTTCGCTGATCAGGCGCCGATCAGCAGCCCGACCGCAAAGGTGAAACCGAACACCATTTGTGCGCGCCCGGTCAGACCGAGGACTGCAATGAGATCGCGACCCGTGACACCGGACCGCACCACACGCCATGCCGGCAACGCGGCCGCAATACCAAACAGGCCGAACACAGCGGCGGGGCGTTGCACCGCAGTTGCCACGGTGAACACTGCCGCGCCGGCGATGAGTGCGCCGTAGAAATGTCGTGTGTTCTTGTCTCCCAAACGCACGGCCAAGGTCCGTTTCCCCACCTCACTATCCGTGGGAATATCGCGGAGATTGTTGATGACCAGCAACGCACAGGCAAGGCATCCAACCGGAATGCTGGCCAACCATGAAAGGCTCGGCAACTCTTCGGCAACCACAAAGCTGGACCCCACCGTGGCCACAACGCCGAAGAACACGAAGACGAAGATCTCTCCGAGGCCCATGTATCCGTACGGGTTCTTTCCACCCGTGTAGAACCATGCTGCGGCGATCGCAACCACCCCCACAACGACCAACCACAGGGTGGTAACCAATGCGAGAACACCACCGGCAATCGCCGCAACTCCGAAGGCCAAGAACGCGGCGGCTTTCACACGCGATGCGGGCACCAAACCAGAGCCGACCAGACGAAGAGGACCAACACGAACCTCGTCAGTTCCGCGCACGCCGTCGCTGTAATCGTTGGCGTAGTTGACCCCAATCTGCAAAGCCAAGCTGACAACCAGCGCACATGCCAGACGCCACCACTGAGCGCTGTCGGCTCCTGCGGCAACGGCCCCACCCACTGCCACGGGAACCAGCGCCGCTGGCAGGGTTCGGGGGCGTGCTCCTGCAATCCACAGCTTCATGGTCATTCACCATACGCTGTTGGCATGCGTGAACTGGTGGCTCTCGACATGCCCGCCGGCACTGCTGTGCTCCGACACGTGCGCGACGAATGGGACAACGGCAACGCTGCGTTGATTGTCGATCAACGGCTTCCTCATGCAACCAAATCCGATCTGCTGTCGCAGATGGGGGCGCATACCGTCGTCACAGCCACCGATCGCACGTCTCTGTCCGTGAGACACGAACCAATGGTTGACGGTGATGCCCTTGTCGTGGCCACATCGGGCAGTACCGGTGCGCCGAAAGGTGTCGTGCACACCCACCACGGGCTTCGCTGCGCGTCACTGGCAAGTGCTGGCGGCCTGCGCTGCGGGGCCGAGGCCCATTGGTTGGCCTGTCTCCCCTTGTCACACATCGGCGGCTTCGGCGTGGTCACACGCGCGTGGCACACAGGCGCGATGCTCACCGTCCACTCCGGCTTCGATGCGGAGGAGTCCATGAACGCTGGCGCGACGCATGTCTCACTGGTTGCCACGGCATTGCGCCGGGTGAGGCCCGAGCGATTCGTGCGGATATTGCTGGGGGGCTCTCGACCGCCTCACGACCTGCCCGACAATGTCACCACGACGTACGGTCTCACCGAATCGTGCGGAGGTGTGGTGTACGACCGGCGCCCTCTCGCCGGCGTGGAGGTTGCGATCTCCCCGGCAAACGAGGTGCTTCTACGCGGTCCGATGTTGATGCGTGCATATCGCAACGTGACGAACCCGCCAGCGCACCCCATCGACGCGGACGGCTGGCTGCACACCGGCGATCTCGGCGAGTTCAAGGACGGTCAGCTACACGTGTTCGGTCGCGCCGGCGATCTCATCATCACCGGCGGAGAGAACGTCTGGCCGGAGCAAGTGGAAAATGCCCTGCGGACCCATCCTCGGGTGGCCGACGTGGTGGTGGCCGGAGCCAGCGATCCGGAATGGGGACAACGCGTGGTTGCGTGGGTCGTACCGCGGGACAGTGCACCGAGCCTGGAAGAACTTCGCGACCACGTGTCGTCGACCCTTCCTCGATTCGCAGCGCTTCGACAACTCGTTGTCGTCGACCAGATTCCTGTCACGTCATTGGGGAAACCCCAACGCGCCGCTCTGCTCGCCAGCCTCGACGACGAACAGTGACCTTCCCTCTTGCATTCAAGAAGCAGTGGCTTGCTTCGGCGGTATCGAACATCGGTGACGGCATGGAAGGCGCCGCCGGCCCCCTGTTGGCAGCTTCGCTCACCGGCGATGCCCGACTCATCGCGGGAGTCGGCGTTGCCCAGACCCTGCCATGGTTGGTCTTGTCGCTGCCTCTCGGGGTGATGATCGACCGCATGGACCGGCGATCGCTCATGATTCGGGCCAACTGGCTTCGTTGCGGTCTGTTCGGGGTCATCGCCGTCTTG
>JBILKS010000071.1:0-6337 GCA_044376595.1 Ilumatobacteraceae bacterium
ACCTCAGGAAGTGGTGGCTGAGAACCTGCTGCTGCATCAGTTGGCGTTCATCCGCCGCGCAATTGCGATGCGGTCACGCTGAGCCAGATCAGGCCGGATCTCCACGTCGCCGTACCCAAGATTGTTCAGCACCCCGCGCACGTTCTCGGCCTGACGATGGCCGATTTCGAGAACCAACCAACCTCCGTCCGCAAGCCAGTCGCGAGCCTGACCGGCGACGGTGACGATGTCGGACATTCCCATGTCGGCTGCGAAGAGCGCCGCGGCAGGCTCCCAGTTCCGCACCGCATCGTCGATCTCCGCATCATCGTGTGCGATGTACGGCGGGTTCGACACGATCACGTGGAAAGCACCGCGGTGCTGTGACGGCAGCGCATCGCACCAGCTTCCCTGCGCCACTCGGACATTGGCCGCATTGCGACCGATTCCTGCGATGTTGGCCCGCGCCACGTCGAGTGCATCTTCGGACAAGTCGGTGATCCAGACCTCGACCCCACTGATCGGCAGTTCACTGGCGAGTGCAAGTCCGATGGCACCGCTGCCCGTCCCCAGGTCTGCAACCAACAGCGAAGCAGTTCCCGCAAGTTCGCCGTGGACGCCACGTGCCAAGTGCAATGCGACTTCCGCCACCAGTTCGGTTTCGGGACGCGGAATCAGCACACGTGGGTCCACCATCAGGTCCACACGACGAAAGGGCCAGTGACCCAGAACGTACTGCAGGGGTTCTCCGACCAGCAGCCTTCCCACCATCGACTGCAACGACAGGCCCATGCGCACAGTGGCTGGTTCGTCGAGCGCATCCATGAAATCGGAGCCCTCCAGACCACTTGCCTCTTCGCACAACCAACGCGCCTGCGTACGGTCGCCTACGACGTCGGCAGTTTCGTCCCACAACTGCCGCCACGTGCTGGCGTCAGAGACGGACAGATCGGCCACGATTGCTCGCTTCCCGATTCACTCTTCGCCGTTGGCGAGCTGTCGCGTGCGCTCGTCTTGAATGAGAGCGTCGGAGACTTCGGCGAGGTTGCCCGCCAATACATCTTGCAGCCGGTAGATCGTCAGCCCGATGCGGTGATCAGTGAGACGATTCTCCTTGAAGTTGTATGTACGAATCTTTTCGCTGCGTCCGCCGCTGCCCACCTGCGCCTTGCGCTGTGCGGATGCGGCCGCATCGTGTTCGTCTTGACGGAGTTTCATGATTCGCGCGCGGAGAACCGTCATCGCCCGGGCACGGTTCTGCAGCTGACTGCGCTCGTCTTGCATGGCCACAACGACACCCGTGGGCTTGTGCGTGATGCGCACAGCGGAGTCGGTGGTGTTGACGTGCTGTCCACCGGCACCCGACGACCGATACACGTCGATCTCCAAGTCTTTTTCGTCGATCTCGACATCGACTTCTTCGGCCTCGGGCATCACTGTCACAGTTGCCGACGACGTGTGGATGCGTCCCTGGCTTTCCGTCACGGGCACGCGTTGCACACGGTGAGGGCCACCCTCGAACTTGAGGTGGCTCCAGGCTGCATCACCGCTGAACATGAGTGTGACCTGGTTGATTCCGCCGAGTGGTGACTCGTCGAGTGACATGATCTCGCACTTCCAACCCTGATTGATTGCGTATGCGCGATACATCTCCATCAAGTCGGCAGCAAAAAGGTTGGCCTCTTCACCACCCTCGGCTCCACGGATCTCCATGATCACGTTCTTGCCCTCGTTGGGGTCGCGCGGCAACAACAAGAGACGCAGTTGGGCTTCGAGCGACGCCAACTCGGCATCGGCACTCGACAACTCTTCGCGCAAGAGCTCTTTTTCTTCGCCCGTGGCCTGCTCGAGCAGTTCGCGCGCAGCCTGTGCGTTGCCCTGGGTTGCCTTGATGGTCCGGATGCACTCGACGATCGGGGTCAGTTGCTTGTAGCGCCGCGAGGCTTCGCGCAGGCGCGTTTGATCATTGAGAACAGCCGGGTCGCTGAGGCTGGCTTCGAGATCCTCGAAATCGCGTTCGATGCTTTCGAGCCGGTCCATCATGATGACGCAGGCTAACTGGGTGGGCCCGCAAGCGTTTTGGTTTCGGACGGTCCGAGCTTCAGGAATTCAGGGCGTCAAGACGTCAAAGTTTCAAGGGGCTACGGCGACGAACCGGGCCGGCGATGATGCACGTTCCATCGCCGCTCGATTTGTGGGAGTCATGTGCGAGTTCGGCATCGCAATCACGAGATCCGACGATGTCGCGTGCACGAAGTCGACATACGCGCGGGCATCCAACGCGAACGGGACGATGTCGGGGTCGGCTCCGGAAGTGAACACCACCACGATGTCCCGGCCCGTCAGATCGATGCCACGGGCCACGCAGGGCACGATGTCCAACACGTTGGTTCGTGGTGCCGGGGGGTCGCACGCATCCAATCGCACTGCCCCCACCAGTGAGGGGTCGGCGAGCACGTTTGCCCGCAACAGACGCTCGGGTGCAATGCGATTGAAAGGGTGCGCAAGGACTCCCGGACGTCGATGTTCCCGCACCGACGACACAACGTCGGCCAACGCCTCGAGGGTGGGACGCGCACCATGCAGCAAGGCGAATGCCTCACGATCGTGCGCACCCATGCCAACTTCGAGGCGAACCTCACCTGTGTGCCGGTCGGTGACGGCACGACACACTTCGAGACCCAACACTTCGCCGGTCACGATGCCGTGCTCGATGTTCGGCGTTGCTCCACCCGCTTCGATCAGCGGGATGAAGTCGGCGTGTTCGGCCAAGGGTTGTGTCGGCTCGAGAAACGGCTCGGGCACCGCTGGCAACAAGGTGCGCTCATTCACGTGCCACACCGAGATGCCGAAGTCGAAATAGGCGCCCTGGCGAGCCATGACGCTCGTTCCGGACGACGCCAGAACATTGAGGTCGTCGTACCCAGCCTTCAATGTCCACAACAAGGCGGGTCCGAGTCCGCGCGACGTGTTGTCGTCGACAAGCACCCACGCCGTGTTCCGATGCGCCACCGCCGCACCTCGCGCAAAGACGCACGGAGTCAAGGAATCGTCTGAGGGAAGTACGAGGTGCTCTCGTACGAGAGCTCGCAACTTGAGAGAAAGGAGCTGGCTCTTGCGTGCGTCGTCGACCGACACGAGTCAGCGCCGACTGTTCAGGACTGCTTGGACTTGCGTGCGCCGTAGCGCTTGTTGAAGCGCTCGACGCGTCCGCCGGTGTCGACCAGCTTCTGCTTGCCCGTGAAGTACGGGTGGCACTCGTTGCAAAGTTCGACCGACAGATCGCCGCCACGGGTGCTGCGCGTGGTGAAGCTGTTGCCGCAAGAGCACTTCACGTTGATGTCGCTGTATGTGGGGTGGATCTCGGTCTTCATGGCTAGAGAGTGTATCGGCGGAATTCCGACCTACATCGAGGGTTGCTTGGCGATTTC
The DNA here is from genome assembly GCA_044376595.1 of Ilumatobacteraceae bacterium. Classification (GTDB taxonomy): domain Bacteria; phylum Actinomycetota; class Acidimicrobiia; order Acidimicrobiales; family Ilumatobacteraceae; genus F1-20-MAGs119. The sequence continues at coordinate 3,411 of JBILKS010000071.1, forward strand.
AGCCAGGAACTCGTCGTTGTTCCGGAAGGACTTCAGGCGATCAATCAACAGTTCGAGACCCGGAGCGGCGTTGCCATCGGCGGCCAGCCCAGAGAGAACCCGGCGCAATTTCCAGACCAGCTGCAACTGCTTGCGGTCGAAAAGAAGCTCTTCGTGACGGGTGCTGGAGGCATCGACATCGATGGCCGGATAGACACGGCGCTCGGCCAACTTGCGGTCGAGGCGCAATTCCATGTTGCCCGTGCCCTTGAACTCCTCGAAAATCGCCTCGTCCATGCGGCTGTTGGTCTCGACCAGGCACGTGGCGAGGATGGTCAAACTGCCACCTTCCTCCACGTTGCGGGCCGCACCGAAGAACTTCTTCGGTGGATACAGGGCTCCGGCGTCGATACCGCCCGACATGATGCGACCGCTCGCAGGCGCCGCAAGGTTGTACGCACGAGACAGACGCGTGATGCCGTCGAGCACCACCACCACATCACGGCCGGCTTCGACCATGCGCTTGGCTTTTTCGATGGCCATTTCGGCCACGATCGTGTGCTCTTCGGACGGGCGGTCGAACGTGGACGAAATCACTTCTCCGCGCACGGTGCGCTTCATGTCGGTGACTTCTTCCGGACGCTCGTCGATGAGAAGGACGATGAGATCGACCTCGGGATTGTTCTTCTCGATCGACGAAACGATCGTCTTCATGATGGTCGTCTTGCCGGCCTTCGGTGGCGAGACGATGAGACCGCGCTGACCCTTGCCGATGGGTGAGATCAAGTCGATGATGCGTGCGGTCATGTTGGCCGGATCGTTGGGATCTTCGAGACGCAACTTCTCGTCGGGGAAGAGCGGCGTCAGATCCTCGAAACGTGGGCGGCTTTTGGCTGATTCAGCGGCCTTGCCATTGAGGGTGTGAATCTCCAACAGCGCGGGGTTCTTCTCGCCGCGTCCGGCCGGCCGGGCCATGCCTGTGACGTGGTCTCCCTTGCGCAGACCGTACTGACGTGTCTGCTTGACCGAGATATAGGCATCATCGCGGTGTGGCAGATACCCGTTCACACGCAGGAAGCCGTAGCCCTCGTCGCGCAAGTCGAGATAGCCACTGATGGCCACGGGTTCCGTGCTGATGGGCTCGTTGGTTTCACCCGACTCGACCTCGTAGCGATCTTCGCCCTGCGGGCCCATCTCGTCGCGGCGTCCGCCCTTGCGACGACGACGGCGGCGGTTGCGACCTGTTCCGTCGGCATCGAAACGCTGCTGGCCATCGCGATTGTCGCGCTGGCCGAAGTCACGGCGCTGCTGGCCCTCACGCGGGCCGCGATCACCGCGGTCGTTGCGGTCACCGCGGTCGTTGCGGTCGTTGCGACCACGATTCTGTTGGGAGCGCTGATGTCCCGCCGATGCGGTGGCATCCAAAGTTCCTTCGTGTTCTGCAAGTTCGAGTTCCCACTCGGAAAGCGGCTCACCGTCGGGCCCGATGACGACGCGATCTTTGGCGCGCTCGTTGCGCGACGCGTTGGATGCCTTGTCGCCGTTGTCGCCGGAGTCCGTCGCCTCGGGCTTGCCTTCCTTTTCGGGACGAGCCGTGCGGGGTGCCTTCTTCACGGGTTCGGGAGTTGCGGTCTGCTCGAGGATCTTGTCGATCAACTCGGCTTTCTTTGCGCGCGACACGGATTTCACGCCCAATGCTTGGGCGATTGCCATGAGTTGCTCACGGTCCTTCGATTCGAGGACTGATTGCTCTAGAGCTTCTGCAGCCACTGCTGCCTACCTTTCGTTTGCATTTTCGGTACACGCGCAAAGAAACAGGGTGGGCATTCAAAATCCCCAAAACAAGGTTTCGCGTGAGCGGGAGCCAGTCTCCGCTTCGAAAACAGCTCGGATCACCGAGCGACCCCACCATAACGAGGCCCAACGGGCAATTGCAACGCAATCCGGGGCAACCAACCCCGGGACTTCAGCGTCCGGAGACCTGAGCGACGTGGGCTTCTACCGCAGCCAAGTCGTTTGCCACGTGGGTCACGAACTCGGGCCGGTCGAAGAGATCCTCCATGTGGGCCGGCAGATTGGGGTGTTGTCCGGTCGCCTTCTCCACGGCATCGGGGAACTTTGCCGGGTGCGCGGTGGCCAAGGTGACCATGGGGACTCCGTCCTCGCGATGGCGGCGCGCCGCATCCACACCAACTGCGGTGTGGGGCTCGATCAACTGTCCCGTCTTTTCATAGATGTCACGAATCACGTTCAACGTGGTCTGATCGTCGCAACGCGCCGCCCGAAAAACCGGCGCCAGCCACGTCGTGTATTGGTCCGGCTCGACGGCAAAGGCTCCCGCGGTGCGGAAACGTGTGAGCTGTTCGGTGGTGAGTCCACCATCTCGGTTGTTCATCTCGAACAACAAACGTTCGAAGTTTGACGACACTTGGATGTCCATGCTGGGGCTCAACGTGGGCATCACATTGCGGCTGCGCATTTCTTGAGTCTCGAAGAATCGCGTGAGAATGTCGTTGGAGTTGGACCCCACCACCAGATGACGAATCGGCGCACCCATCTGCCTGGCGATCCACCCCGACAGCACGTTGCCGAAGTTTCCCGTGGGAACACTGAACGACACGCCACTGTCCAGTGGCACACCACTGGCGGACAACTGCTGAACCGCGGAGAAGTAATAGACGATTTGGGCCATGATCCGAGCCCAGTTGATCGAGTTGACTGCGGAGAGGCGGTGTGTTTCGCGGAACTCCTGGTGATTGAACATCGCCTTCACCAGGTCCTGGCAGTCGTCGAAGGTTCCGTCGACTGCGAGCGTGCGTACATTCGGCGAGTTCACAGTGGTCATCTGACGGCGCTGAACGTCACTGACACGGCCCTGCGGATACAGGATCACGATTTTCACCCGCGAACAGTTCTTCACCCCGTCGATGGCCGCACTACCCGTGTCT
>JBILKS010000072.1:0-6313 GCA_044376595.1 Ilumatobacteraceae bacterium
AAAAGACTGATCTGGCTCCCTTGGGAGTCGACATCTTGATCCGGACTCGCCTCAGGAATCACCCGGGTCTACTTTCCATCGCACATTGCGCTCAGAACGCTCACAATCTGAGACTCGCTGTTCACCTTGACGTTCGAGGCTTCGTTGATGACGTTGTGGGTGAAGGTGACAGGCTTGGCACTGGCGCTTGCAGATTCCGTGGCACTGGTAGTTGCCACTACACCTGAGAAGTGTCCACTGAGCACAACAATCATGTATCCACTGGATATCAATGCACTCGTTCAGCCGACTTTCACGGTCGACCACTTCGAGGCATTGCCTGCGCGGTCGAGTATGCGGAACTGCAGCGACTTGGCGGAAGTCTTCAGCGTCACCGACTGCGACAAAGAACGCGGCTTGCCGTCGGCCTTGCCGCTCACCTTCTTGATGGTCACCTTGGTGGCTTCTTTGCGAGCCGACGACCGGACTTCGATTGTTCCCACTCCCGACACAGTGTCGGAGCCCCTCACGGTCAGCTTCACGCCGCTTGCGGCATTCTTGGCACGCGCAACGGTGACCGCCTTGCTGTTGGCCGATGCAACCACAGCTCCGAACCCCGTGACAACCGGCTTCGACGTGTCGAGAATGATGTCGTCGGAAACTACGGGAAGGTTGCTGCCGAACCTGGTGATCACGCGCACGTAGACGATCTTGGTGAATGTTCCCTCTTTGCTGGAGACCAGGTTCCACGGGATGTCTGCAACACCGTTCGTCAGATCGAAGGTCTTCGAGTTCTTGAATCCTCCGTCATTCGACAACTCGGCCTTTGCCGCTGTGGCGGCACCCACCACCGAAACAACCACCTTCGTGCTGTTGGCAAACTCGTCACCGTCGTTGATGGTGACGCCTTCGGGATTGGTGGTGGTGAAACTCTTGATTTCACCCTGCGCCGAGCCGAGGTTGTTCGATGCTTCGACTCGGTAGTAGTACGTGGTGCGTACCTTGAGATCGGTCACCGACACGGAGACTTCCTTGTTGACATCTGCGGTTTGCTCGGCGCCCTTCACCGTGGTTGCCCCGGCAAGCGTCGGGCTCGTTCCGTAGATGAAGCTCACTGAAGTGCTGACACCACGGGCATTCACTGTGGCATTCAACGTGGCTTTGGTTGCGGTGGCCAAAGCCGATCCAGTGACTGCGACCGGCTTCGCACCCGCCACAGCGAAGGACTGCGTCACTGCTGCCGAAGCCGCATACAGGCCGTACTCCCCTGCCACTGCACTGATGGTGCACGTTCCCGTTGCGAGGACGGTGACCGTGGCGCCGCTCACCGTGCACACCGCTGTCGTTGTCGACGAGAAGGTCACCGGCCCACCCGAGCTCGCCGTTGCCGTCACTGCGAAGGGCGCATCGTTCAGGGCCTTGGATGCGAGAGCTCCGAATGTGACCGTCTGGGCAACAACACCTTTGACCAAAACGGGCCGGAGTGCATTCTGTGACGAACCGTTGCCTAGTCGCCCGTTCGAGCCGTTGCCCCAACAGTGCACAACGCTCTTCGACGACAAACTGCACGCGTGGTCCGGTCCGGCGACTACCACCGCTACGTCCGTGAGGTCGACGACACCCACAGGCGCCAGGATGTACTCACTGTCCGAACCGGAACCGAGCTCGCCGTTCCGGTTTCCACCCCAGCAAAAGGCAAGCCCCGTCGTCTTGACTCCGCACGAATAGCCCATTCCACCGGAGGCGCTTGCCGCCACGCCGCGAGCGTCAGAGAATGGTGAGGAGTTGGAGCGGCTCGTCCAAACGGATTGTGGAGTGTTGTAGACGTTCTGATCATTCACACCGAGCTGACCAGAGAAGCTGCTTCCCCAACACTTGATCTGTTGACTCGCAGTCACTGCGCAGGCATGACCAACGCCCGCAGCGATCGCCGTGGCGTCGGTGAGACCCGTCACTGGCACCGTCCCCAGGATCGTGGCGACAGCGGTTCCATTTCCGAGTTGACCCCACATGTTTCCGCCCCAGCACCGCACTGAACCGGAATCCAAGATGGCACAAACAAAACCTTCGAAGTCCCCTCCGGCGGCAATGGCCTTGACTCCACTCGTCAGACCGGCGACAAATCCCGGCTCGTAGTCGTCGAAGTTCTCTTCGAACTGCCCGATCCCTCCACGGTTCTGCGTGACTCGACCAAGAGGACTCCCAATGACGTACCGATCTGTGGTCACCGCTGGATCATCGCGACCCGCGGATCCCCAACACTTGACTCCGCGGCTTGGACCCACGATCACGCAGGTGAAGTTGTGACCGGCATCGATCGATGTCACACCTTCGAGGCCTGCCACCCTGGCGGCAGTACTCCCACCCGACCCCGTACGCCCGAGTTGAAAATCAGAGTTGCTGCCCCAACACGTCACTTCACCTCCTGTAACGAGGGCACACGTGTGGCTACTGCCTGCAGACACGGCTGTTGCACCAGAGACACCACCCACCTTCAGCGGGACATTGCTTCCGGCCACGTCGTCGGCAGCACCCAACTGTCCCGCAGCGTTGTTGCCCCAGCAGTACACCGAACCGTCGACCACCATGCACGTGTGACTGACACCAGCCGAGATGCGCCCTCCGAGCGAGATGTCTCCCCCGACAAATCCTCCCGGATCGGCCGAAGCATTTTGGGCCGCCGACACCAGGCACACGGCGAGAAGGACACAGCCAGAGAGAAGCTTTTTCATTGAAAACGAATTTAGCCGTAGATCGCCTCTGCACGAGCCGAAAGGTGAAGTTACGAGCCGATCTTCACGACTTTCCAAGGCGATGCATTACCCGCACGGTCCACAACCCGGAACTGGACGGCTCGCGAGACGGTAGTGAACGTCACCGATTGGCGGGATGGACGCGGTTTGCCGTTGGCCTTCCCCTGAACTCGATTCACATCGAAGGTGGTCGATGGCTTGCGGGCCGACGAGCGCACTTCGATCCGGCCGATCCCCGAAATGGTGTCGGATCCCCTCAGGGAAAGTTTGACCGCGCTCTGTGCCGCTTTTGCACGAGCCACTGAAACGGCGTTCTTGGGTGCCGCCGTCAGCGCCGCCACTGCCGTGTCGACCACAGGCTTTGTGGTGTCGAGAAGAATGTCGTCGGTGTACGGCGTGGACTGCGAACCAAAACGAGACACGTATTTCACGTAGATGATCTTGGTGAACGTGCCCTCGCGGCTCGAGGGCAACTTCCAGGGAATCTCAGCGGCATTGTTGGTGAGATCAAATGTCTCTGAGGTCTTGAAACCGCCGTCGTTCGACAAGATCGCTTTCACGGCGGTTGAAGGCCCGACGACCGACACAACAACGGACTGCGAGTTGGTGAACTCGGCCCCGTCGTCGATGGAGACACCTTCTGGCTTCGTCGTCGTGAAGCTTCGAATCTCACCCAGAGTCTTGCCCACAACGTTCACTGCTTCGAGCCGGTAGTAGTAGGTGGTCTTTTCGGTGAGGTTCGAAATCGAGACTGATACGTCTTTGGCGACGTTGTCGTTCTGCGTCGCACCGGCAACGTTTGTCGGATTGCTCAACTGAGGATCGGTCCCATAAACATAGGAGACGGCCGTGGACAACCCTTTCGAGTCAACCACCCCATTGAGTGTTGCGCTGGTTGCGCGAGGCGAAGCAGATCCCGTCGTCACTGCCGGCGCGGAACCAGTTGTGGAGAATGACTTGATCTCCCCCACGGCCTGGCCTTGGTCGTTGGTGGCTTTGACTCGGTAGTAGTAGGTGGTCAGCGGCTTGGTGAGAGCAATCGCTTTCGAAATCGACTTTGATCCGACACCCTCGACGGCATCCATAGTGACCGTTGAAGACGAGGCCATGTCAGCGGATTCCGAGATCTCGAAAACAGGAGCAGTGGATGCACCACGTGCATCCACTGTTGCGGAAAGCGTCGCCCCCGAGGGAGTGATCGACGACACGGACCCTGTAGACGCCAGTGGTGCCGATGCGCCGATGGTGAACGACCGCGTGGTCGTCGCAGATTGGTACACGGCATGGGCGGGCGCCAACCCGGATATGGAACAAGTTCCGACGTTCTTGATGGTCACAATGGAACCAGAGACGCTGCACACGCTGTCGGTGGTCGAGGCATACGAGGGCGTCACACCCGAAGAGGTCGTTGACGACAATGTCACGGTTCCGTCGGCGAAGCGAACGGTTCCGGGCTGAGTAATGGAAAAAGCCTGTGTTGCAGTGCTCGTTACCACTTGGGGTACGACATATGGAGTAGTGAAGTTGTTCCCGATCTGTCCCGACGAGCCCACGCCCCAACACTTGAAGGGTCCGTCGACCACGAGAGCACAGACGTGATTGTTCCCCGATGCGAACGCCTTGACAGCGCCGAGGCCATCCACAATCTGGGGCGTGAATGAAGTGGTGGTCTGACCGAATACTCCGTGATCGCGAATCGACGTTGTTGCTCCGGCTCCGCCATTGGCATCTTCGAAATACCCGTTGTAGAAGCGACCCCAGCACCACAACTGATTCGAGCTGTCGAGCGCACACGAGTGGGCATATCCGGCACTAATCCGTGTCACGTTCGAAATCGCCACGGCGACCGGCGCCACTGCCCCACCGGCCTGGCTGGAACCCAGACGGCCATCGGCGCCATTACCCCAGCAATACAACCCGCTGGCGGTGAGAGCACACGCGTGCTTGGCTCCTGCGGCAATGGCGGTGGCTCCGCTCACCGCGCTCACCTGTACGGGGTGTGCCTGTGCGGGCGGTGCAGAGGCAGGCGGGCCGCCGTCGCCAAGTTGGCCGTCGACGTTGTTGCCCCAGCACCACACCGTGCCGTTCGCCTTGAGTCCGCACGCGAACAACTCACCAGCCGAAACCGACGTAAACCCCGTGACGTCGTTGTTCGAACTATCACGAACAGCGCGAGCCTTCGGTGCCGCATACGGACTCGTTAGAGCGACGTCACCGTAACCTGACTGGCCACCACCGTTGTGACCCCAACACCAGACTTTTCCTGCCGTTGCGATTGCACAGGTGAACTGCAGGCCGGCCGACACCTGGGTGACTCCACTGAGAGCACTGTTGTCGGTTTTGATTACGTAGTTGTCGTCGTAGGTTCCCGATCCCAGATCTGCGTGAAGAAAGTGCACTTCATTGGTGTTTCCGGTTCCGCTCTGCGAGGTGCGGCCGTTACCGGTCTGGCCGAAACGATTTCCGCCCCAACACTTCACCTTGGTGTCGGTCGTTAGCGCACAAATGTGAGTGTCACCTGCGGTGATTTGGGTGAGATCGAAGTACAGGCCTCCACCCGTCACCTGTGCAGGGGTCTTCTGCGCTTGAGCGCCGAAGGTGACGTCACCAATCGCACCATATTGACCAAGACCCCAGCAATACAACGATCCCGCGGGCGTCAAATAACACGTGTTGACTTCACCCGCAGTGAGAGTGCCTGTATCGGACGCATCGGATGCCGGGCCATCGGATTGGTCTGCCGAGACGATTGCCCCGCCACCCGCCACCGGCAGTGAGACCAAGCACAGAGCAAGAATCAGTTTTTTCAACATTGAAGCAAAGTTTAGTTGAGGACCGGAGAAAATGTCATCGCCCCGTCGGGTCATGCCCGGACGTACACCGCCACGTCACTGGTGACGTTGGCAAATGTGCAACTCGCCGACTGGGACGAACCCGAACCGCTCGATGACACCCAGCCTCCGTTGCCGCAGCGGACCGAGAAGGCACCCGAAACGCCAGACATGTTGAAGGTCACAGGAACAGTGACGTCGCCACCGGACGCTGAATCCGTGCCCCCGCCGAGAATCTCGGCCCGAGCCGACTCGAGGCACGCCACATCACTGCAGGCCGGCGCCGCATCAAGTTGTCCGGCACCGCCGGACAGTCGTGCGTTGAATCCGGATGAGATGGGGTCACTGACGCCGGCCGACCACTCATCGACATTGAAGGTGACGGTCGCGGCCTTCCGGGCCGACGCGTTCTGTGCCTGGGTTGTTGGAGTGCCAGGTGATGTCGTTACCGAGGGGGGTCGCGTGGTTTGTGTCGGTCGATTGGCGCCTGCGGTGGTGCTGGGGGCAATCGAGGTGGATGTTGTCGACGACGGTGCCACCGATACTGCCGGTGATGTCGTTGTTGTGGACGCCCCACCGATCGTGCGCTCGGCGGCCGGGGGCAAGCCCGGCTTCACATCCGGTGCCTTCAATACGTCGGGCAACTCGTTGGCAATGGTCTTGCCGACCACAGTTCCCGCGGATGTCTCTGACGTCTCTGCGCCATCGATGGCGATGGTGCGCCGCGTGATCTCCTGCGTCCCCGTCTGC
>JBILKS010000073.1:0-6294 GCA_044376595.1 Ilumatobacteraceae bacterium
GGGGAAAACAACTGTTGCCGCGGCACTTGCTCTGGCGGCCGCTCGTCGAGGAGTGCGCACGTTGCTGTGCGAGATGGACACCAAAGGTGCCCTCGCCGAAGCCATTGGTGCAACTCCATTCTCATTCATGGCGACCCAGCCTCTCGCTGACGAGCCGAACCTGTGGGGCCTTGCCGTCAACACCGAAGACGCGTTGTACGAGTACGTGCGGCTCTACGTGAAGATTCCATTGCTCACCAAGTTGGGTGTGCTGTCGAAGACACTCGACTTCGTGGCCGACGCCGCCCCCGGCGTGCGGGAGGTACTGATGGTGGGCAAGGTCTGCTACGAGGTGCGCGAGCAGCACTTCGATCTGGTGATTGTCGATGCCGAAAGTTCCGGACACGTCGTCAGCCAGATCGCCTCGCCCCGTGTGATCACGTCTCTGGTTCAGTTCGGAATGTTGCGTGACCAGACCCAATGGATGATCGACATTCTCTCTGCGCCGTCGACAACCGGTGTCGTGGTCGTGACCACGCCAGAGGAGTCGCCCGTTGACGAGACAATTGATCTCGTCGCGAAGCTGCGCTCCGAGGCCCGGGTCGACGTGGCTGCACTCGTGGTGAATCGGATGCCCGACGTTTTCGGAACCGAAGCCGACCGTGCCCGCATGCAGGATCTCTCTGCCGCAGACGAGAGATGGATGATGCCGTCGACGCTGGCGCAGGCAGCCGTGACGCGCCGGACGATGGCCGCTGGACAGGTTTCCCGACTGCAGGATTCGATCGGTTCGCCCCCACCTGTGGTGGTGGCGCCACTGTTGCCCGTTGGCTCGGAGTTGTCGGTTGTTCGACAGATGGCGGATCATCTCGCCGAAGAACTGGGAGCATCGTGAGTCTCGCCCAACTCTCGTCCGCGAGGGCGGTGTTCGTGTGTGGCTCGGGAGGTGTGGGCAAGACTTCGGTGTCTGCTGCTCTGGCATTGCACATCGCCCGGAGCGGCCGTCGAGTGTTGGTGATCACCATCGACCCGGCCCGTCGGTTGGCTTCGGCCATCGGACTGCGTGCAACGGGAAACGAAGTTGTCGAAGTCCCGTTCCCTGGTCTCGTCGATGGTTCGGTGCACATGTCGATGCTGGACACCAAACAGGGTTGGGACGCACTCGTTGCACGACATGCGCCGGATGCGTTGACACGTGACAAGGTCTTTGCAAACAACCTGTACCGGAACATCACCGAACGATTCGTCAACAGTCACGACTACATCGCAATCGAACGTTTGTGGGAAGTGATGAGGTCGGGGGAGTACGACACCGTGGTGGTGGACACGCCACCTTCGCGCAACGCCATAGGAGTGTTGGATGCGCCGCAGCGCATGCGCGACTTCTTCGCCAGCAAGTTGCTCCGCTGGCTCACGGTCCCCGCATCGTCGCGGCTCGTGGGCGTGGCGTCGAGGCCGTTTTTCGCCCTGGCTGATCGCGTGTTGGGCGCACGTTTTCTCTCCGATGTCGCCGAGTTCTTCGCGCTCTTCCGGAAGATGGAGCCCGCGTTCGTTGCGCATGCCAACGAGGTGGAAGCCCTGCTCAGTGCACCCGATACGGCCTACGCGGTGGTCACCACCCCCGAACCTGCGCCCGTTGCCGAGGCGAAGTATCTCGAACGGGCCTTGACCTCGCGTGGACACCCCACGGCGGTCATGGTGGTGAATCGTGTGATCGGTCCCGATCTTGGTGAACTCATTCCGAAGGCGTCGGACTTCCTGGCGTCGTCAACCGAAGATCCGGCATTCGTGGGAAGGGTGCGCACTGCGGTGGACGCGATGGCTGTTGCCATCGATCAGCAGGCCTCGCAGATCGCGCTCCTTCAGTCGACGCAGCGAGAGACGGTTGTTCTCCCGGAGTTCCTCGGTGCGATCCACGACCTCGAGGGGATCAGATTTCTCGCCGACGATTTGGGGCAGACTTTCGGACATGGCAACTCTCGGTGATCTTGCGCGCCAGCACACCACACTGACCAAGGAAGAAATCTCCCATCTCCAGAACTTGATCTCTGAGTGGGGAATGCTCGCCGACTTCTGTTTCGCCGACTTGCTGTTGTATCTCCCGACGGCGGAGGGCAAGTGGCTGGTGGCCGCCCATGTGCGCGCCGCCACTGGTCAGACGCTGTACATCACCGACTGGGTCGGATCGTGGGCCAACGACAAAGAGCGACCGCTCATCGCCGACGTTTTCGAGTCGGGTGAGTTGTCCGAGGGTGAGATTCCACTCGATGGCATCGACGGGGCAGCCCGAATGCTGGCGATTCCAGTTCGGTGCGGAGATCGAACCGTGGCGGTGTTGACCCGTGAGTGGTCGACCCGAAGTGGTCGCCAGCCTGGCGAACTCGAGCGGACCTATCTCGAGATCTTCGGGCGCTTCGCCTCGATGATCCGCGAGGGTCTCTTTCCGTTTCCCGGGCGAGTTGCCGACTCGAGCGTGGCTCCTCGTGTGGGCGACGGTGTGCTGGTGATCGACGAGCACGCGAAGGTGCGGTATGCGTCACCGAATGCCGTGTCGGCATTGCACCGTGTGGGAATCAGTGCCAACAGCGTGGGGCAGACCCTTTCCGAACTCGGCTTCACCGACAGTGCCGTGCGCCAGGCATTCGAGCGCCACGAACCGGTTGTCGAGGAGTTCGATCAAACTGCCGAAGTCACCCTGCTTGCACGTTGCATGCCGTTGCTGGAATCGGACGGGGGCCTCAGCACCACCGGAGCGGTGCTCTTGCTGCGCGACGTGTCGGAGTTGCGTCGACGCGATCGCCTGATTCTTTCGAAAGATGCGACCATTCGAGAGATTCACCACCGCGTGAAGAACAATCTGCAGACCATTTCGTCGCTGCTGCGTCTGCAGGCGCGACGACTCGAGTCACCCGAGGCAAAAGCTGCAGTCGGCGAGTCTGTGCGCCGCATCCGCACCATTGCGTTGGTGCACGACACGCTGTCGCGCGAACCGGGCGAAGACGTGGCATTCGTGGAGATCGTGCGTCCACTCTTGCGTTTGGTCGAGGAGAGCCTGCAGTCCCCTGATCGCCCCGTGCGATTCGTGGTGCACGGCGACGGCGGACGTTTGCCGGCCACAATCGCCACACCGCTCAGTGTGGTGCTCACCGAACTTCTGCAGAACGCCGTGGATCATGGCTTCAAGGATGGTGTTGTCGGCGGCGGCAACGTTGCGGTCCATCTGTCGCGCCAGAGTGACGACATCAACCAGCCGATTCTGAAGATTCGTGTTCTCGACAACGGCGCCGGATTGGCGCCCGATTTTGACATCACCAGCGCAACGGGTCTGGGTTTGTCGATTGTGCGCACCTTGGTGACGGCTGAACTCGGCGGAACCATCGTCATGCGACAGGCCACAGCGAGCGACTACGCCGACTCTGATGTGTCCACCGACGGTGGCTCGGGAGCCGTGATCGAATTGAGTGTCCCGCTGCCGAACGCAGGGGACTGACAACCTTTGTGCTTCAGCCCGCTACGCGAGAGCGGTTGCGGGCAGCAATTTGGCGGCGGATCGAACGACGCTCTTCCTCGGAGGTTCCGCCCCACACGCCCGAATCCTGGTTGGTGTCGAGTGCGAACTGCAGGCACTGAACCTTGACTTCACACTGGTCGCAGGTTTCCTTGGCCTTGCTCAGTTGGAGAAGTGCTTGGCCGGTGGTGCCCACCGGAAAGAACAACTCGGGGTCAGTGTCACGACACACGGCCTGGTCGCGCCACGAATAGTCAGCGCTACCGAGAGCGAGGCTTGAAGCGAGGATTGTCACTTCATCTCCTGCGGGGGTTGGGGCGACCGAGCAGACTCGGTACGCCGGAGCGAACAAGGGGTTGTGGTAACTCGTGTCGCAACGCCGATCCCCGAAGTGACCACCGCCACGGCTCGGGCACGTTACGTCAGGAATCGCCGGGCGACAAGGGGTACCTTCGGGTTTGTGACCCAATTCTCTGACCCCGTGTCTCGCCGTGTCTCGGCACCCACCTCGCCCACCGGCCGGACCGCGGTCCTGGCCCACCGTGGGGCGTCTCGTGCCGAGAGGGAAAACACACTGCTGGCATTTCGCTTCGCAGCTGAGATGGGGGCAGATGGCGTGGAACTCGACGTGCGGAGATCGGCCGACGGGGCGCTGATCGTGCATCATGACCCGTACTTGGCAGATGGGCGAGTCATCATCGAGACGTTGCGCAGCGACCTGCCGGTACACGTGCCGTCGCTCGATGAGGCGCTCGATGCCTGTGCAGGTATGTGGGTGAATGTCGAGATCAAGAACGACCCGAACGAACCCGACTTCGACCCCACTGATCGGATTGCCGAGACGGTGGTGGCCGTGCTGTTGTCGAGAGGCGATCCTGAGAGGTACCTGATCTCGTCGTTTCGGCGCGAGACGGTGGATGCGGTACGCCGTACCACGTCGAAGATTCCGACCGCATGGCTCACCGTGGCCGTGGCATCCGACGAGATGAACGAAGTGCTCGACTCGCTGGTGGCTTCGGGTCACAGTGCCGTGCACCCCTGGGTGGGCGGCCTGGTCCAGGAACTCGTCGAGGCATGCCATGCGCGCAGCCTCAGCGTGAATACGTGGACCTGCGACGACCCCGAGCGCATGGACGAACTTCGCACGTGGAAGATCGATGCGATCTGTACCAACGTGCCCGACGTGGCGCTGAAAGTGTTGGGGCGGGATCAGTCGGTCTGAGAGGCGCCGGTGGTGGCGCGCATGCCCATGGGCATGACCAGACGCACGGCTTCGGGCACGTGGGTGAAGCGCAGATCCGTGGTTTCGCCGAGGTAATCGCCATCGAGCTGGTACGGAAAAGGTCGATCATCCGAGATCGACAGAGCCGACACGTTGTCGCGCAACGCCACGTGCTTGCCGCTTTCGAGGCCGTTCTTCACGAGGGCCTTGCCCAGCGAGCCCAAGAGGGACAGGGCCGAGAGGGACGTGAAAGTGACCACCGACAGACCGGCATCGAGGTTTGCCGCAGGTGACAGGTTCAGGGGCTTGTTGCCGAGGAACGTGTAGGGGTTGGTGTTCATCACGATCGTGAAGAAGCCGCGCGTGGGGGCTTCTTCGCCGATGTGCACCGAAAAATGCGGATCTTTGCGGCTGTACCCGAGAGCCCAGGTCTGCAACGCAGCCCCGACGAACAGCGGATGACCCAACCAGCGCTTCAACGCTGCGCGGCGCTCGACTGCCCGTACGACCGCGGCGTCGTAGCCGATGCCCGTGTGGAAGCAGAAGAACCGGCCATTGACGTTGCCGAGGCCGATGGGGGCGATGCTGTCGTTGTCGAGTGCCTCGACCAACTGAGCCACCGCGAGTGCCGGGTCGTTGGGCATGCCCAGAGTTCGGGCAAAGACGTTGGTGGAGCCGCCGGGCAGAACCGCCAGAGCCGTCTCGCTGCCTGCCACGCCGGTGGCCACCTCGTTGAGTGTGCCGTCGCCACCAAAGGCCACCACGGCATCCAGACCGCGTCGGGCGGCATCTTGGGCGAATCGGGTGGCGTGGCCCCGTCGGTTGGTCTCGACGACCTGCACGCTGTGGTGCCGGGACAGGCTTTGGTGGACCACCACGGTGTTGCGGGCGGTCACCGAGGAGGCAAACGAGTTGACGACCAGCAGAAGTCTCACAGCACCTCGACGGTACCAGTTGCCGAATCAGGCGGTGCGGTTAGGCGAAGCGCCAACCGACCGGTAACAATGGAAGAACTATGAACGTCATCGTCTGTGTGAAGCAGATTCCGGACCCCGCCACGCCGGGTGCGCTCGACAGCGCAACCAACACCCTGAAGCGTGACGGAAAATTGATCCTCGACGACTCCGACGCCTACGGCGTGGAGATGGCATTGCAACTTGTCGATGCCGCCGGTGGTGGAGAGGTCAGCCTCGTCTCCATGGCCCCCAATGGCGAGACCGCCGGTATGCGTACCGCGCTGGCCATGGGCGCCGTCAAGGGCGTCCTCGTCTCCGACCCCGCCTTGCAGGGAAGCGACGCGCTCACCACGGCCAAGGTGCTCGCCGCCGCCGTGCAAAAGCTCGGCGGCGCCGACTTGGTCATCGCCGCAACCGAATCCTCCGATGGCTACACCGGCACAGTTCCCGAGCAGATGGCCGAAGTTCTCGGACTTCCCTCGGTGACCTTCGCAAAGAAGGTCAAGATCGACGGTGGAGTGTTGAAGGCTGATCGCCAGACCGAAGAGGGCTACGACGAAGTTGAGTGCGCATTGCCGGCGCTCATCAGCGTCACAGCAGGCGTGGTCGAACCGCGCTATCCCAGCTTC
>JBILKS010000074.1:0-6251 GCA_044376595.1 Ilumatobacteraceae bacterium
CCGGAGTCAGCGAACCCGGCGTGTTGGTGACGTCGCCGCGATGGGAGTGGTTGCCCGACGACGACGGCGTTCGTCTCGAGGGTGGCTTCACCGAAGAGAAATTGGGCAACATCGAAGAACTGGCCCCCCGCACCGTCAGATCGCCACGTTGGGCCACACGAGCGGCCCAACAGGTAGTGAGGGTTTCATCGGCTCGAGATGCGGCAATCGTTGGCGGTGCGGATCCGCGCACCGTCGGCGCGGCGGTTGGCGTCAATGTGACGCCGGTTGTGAATTGACGCCGGTTTTCAGTTGATAAGGAGAGAACTATGAGTGTGATCGCCGTGTTCGAGGTGCATCCGAATGTCGATGCAACCGACGAGCAGAAGAAGAACTACGACGAGTATCGATCGCGTGTGCCGGCGTTGATCGAGGCGCACGGCGGCAGGTATCTGGTGCGCGCAGGATCAGGCGAAGCCATGGAGGGTGCGGCCAGCACCGGACGCTGGCACGTGATCGAGTTTCCGTCTGCCGATGCGGCCAAGGCATTCTGGTCGTCGCCTGAATATCTGGCAGTGAAGCCGTTGCGCAAAGGCGCCGCCGACGTGCGTGCGGTGTTGGTCAGTCCGCCCGCGTAGCGGCAACTTCGCGAGCAGCCACACTCGGTCTGCACATCCACATCAACGACAGTGGAATCAGCACCGCGAAGGTGAGTACGAGTCGCAGATTCAGAGCGTCACCGGCAAAACCGATGACTGCACCTGCCAAGGCACCCAGAGCAATTTGTGCCGAGCGGAACGCCCCGAGTGCCATGCCGTCACGACCGAAGCGTTGGACGGCGAGCATGTTGGCGATGGGTCCGGTGGAGCTCACCGCGCCGGCGAAGATGGCCGCCAATGCATAGGTGACGATGTTCGGGGGCAGCAACACCCAACCAAGACCGGTGACAACAAGAACGAGGCCAGTCGAACGGGCACTTGCGTGCGGGCCGACGCGGTCCGAGCTTGCTCCGGAAATCACCTTGGCCAGAATCGACAGCACTCTCCCCACGGCCAACATGGCGGCAGCATCGGCTGCCGAGAGGTTCCATTGCTGCACGGCATATGTGGTGAGAAATGCGATGGTTCCGTACTGACACATTGCGCCCGCAGCCCCGACCGCGGTGGGCAGGCTTGCGGCACGTTTCACCGACGACCATCCACCGCCTTCGGGCGCAACGTGTGGGGTGCGCATGAAGAGAGTTCCGATGGCTGCCGCAACGCTGAGTCCGCACGAGACGCCGAAAGCCCATCGCCATCCGATCGAGGCTCCCATTGTGCCGAGGAGTGCGGCCGCAGTGAGGCCGATGGAATAGGCAACGCCGTACATGCCCATGGCGAATCCGCGCTTCGCCGGACCTGCAGCAATGCCAGCCGTCTGCAAACCGGACGGGAAGAACAGTCCTGCTCCTGCGCCGAGCAGAGCCTGCGCGGCCACCAGCATGGCGAAGGATTGTGCATTGGCGGCGATTGCAGACCCGGTTGCACTGATGGCGAGGGCCACGAAGATGAGACGCTGAGCGCGGAATCTGCGCAGCAACCAACCACCCACGAGGTTCATCACGGCGATGCTGATGGCAAGGACACCGAAGGCGATACCACCGTCCGCTTCGGTGAGACCGAACTCAGCGGTGCTTTCGGGAAAGATGGGCCCCAGCACCTGCTCGCCGATGGTGGACGCAACGTAACTGGCGCAGATGAGGGAAAAGATGACCCAGTTGATGGCGCGCGATTCGGTGTTCATGCGTAGCGGCTCATGACTTCTTTTGCGAAACGCTCGATGTCGTCAACGCTGTACGGGGGTCGAAGGCTGAGGATGATCGTGTCTGCTCCCGCCGCAACGTAACTCCCGATGTGTTCGATCATGTTGTCGGGGCTTCCGGTGAGAATGGACGGCCGCAGTTGCGGCCAGTTCGGGCCGAACCGCTGGGAGATGTCGCTCTCGTCGAAACACAGCCCAACGCTCACCGAACGTTCGACGTCGTCTTGAGCTCTGCCCGCCTCGGCCACAAGTCGGGAGAGAAGCGCGTTCTTGCGTGCCCAGTCCCCGGGTGATGCCATGGGGATGTTCCATCCGTCGGCACTGTGCGCGGTGAGTGGAAGCGTGCGCCTCTCTCCGCCGCCACCGATCCACAGAGGCAACTTCCGCTGCAGTGGTCGAGGCTGGACAACCGAATCCAAGAGCCGTCGCACGTCGTGGGTCGATGATGCGAGGAGGTCGCTGCGCTGCGCTGGAGTACCGAAAGGGATGCCGAACTGTTCGTACTCACGTTGCAGGTATCCGGCGCCCAAGCCGATGACGGCGCGACCGTCGGACAAATGATCCAGAGTGCTTGCCGCCTTGGCCAGAACTGCGGCACTGCGATATCCGGTGTTGTACACGAGACAGCCGACCCGGGCCTGCCTGGTCGAGAGCGCAAGAGCCGCATGCATGGTGACCGCCTCGTGATTGTCACCGTCGCCCAGTACCGGGACGAAGTGATCCCACACCGAGATCCACCCGTAGCCGAGGTTGTCGGCGGCCTGCCACAGATCGCGCAACAACGACATCGACACATGTTGAAGGGGAGTGTGGACCCCGAAGGTAGGACGCCGACGATGAGCGGCTGTGGATGTGTCGACCATCCCGCATACAGTATGCAAACGAAGCCACGTTGCCGAACACCCGGCGGAGACACCATGTTGCACCTCACAGACGAGATCATCGCCCAGTTGCTCGATCTCGCATCCGTTCAAAAAGTCGTTTGGCGCGCCTTTGCGGATCTCGGACGCGGTGAAGCTGCGACAACGCAGCGCGTGCGAGCCACCG
This sequence comes from Ilumatobacteraceae bacterium, assembly GCA_044376595.1. GTDB lineage: Bacteria > Actinomycetota > Acidimicrobiia > Acidimicrobiales > Ilumatobacteraceae > F1-20-MAGs119. The sequence goes on from JBILKS010000074.1 coordinate 2,827, forward strand.
CGCCATCGGGAATGGCAAGTGCCATGGCTGCAGTGGTTCCCCCGTATTCGGGGGGCAAGGTCTACGCCACGAAAGACGGCCAGTTCACTTTCGTCAACGTGTTGTTCGACCTTGACGGCAAGTTCCTCTGCACGCTCGACGGCGATGTACTGACGCGTTTTCGCACGCCGGCCGGATGCTCGCTCGCCATCCGGGAGATGGCCCCCGAGCGTGTCGAGTCGGCTGCAGTTGTGGGTGCTGGGAAGCAGGGCTGGTACCACCTCGAGATGCTCTGGCACGAACTTCCACAGTTGAAGGAGATTCGTATCGCAGATGCCCGCCGCGATGCAGCGGACGGCATCGCCGCCAGAGCCCGCGACCTGGGAATTCCCGCAGTGGCGGTGGCCACGCCCACCGATGCCGTGCGCGATGCCGATGTGGTGCTCACCATCACCCCCTCGAACACGCCCCTGTTTGCGGCCGATGCCATCTCCGACAACGCGCTGGTGTGCGGTGTCGGTGCCACAAAGTACGACCGGTGCGAACTGCCCACCGAGTTGGTGGCACGTTGCGCCGCCGTTGTGTGTGACGACGCAGTTGGCTCGCGAGTCGAATGCGGAGATCTCATCCATGCCGCGAAAGCCGGACATTTCGACTGGTCACAGGCCATCGAGTTGTCCGCCGTTGCGGCGGGCACGGTCAAGGTTCCGCGCGGGGGCAATGGACCCGTCCTGTTCGAGACACAGGGTGTGGCACTCCAAGATGTTGCCGCTGCAGGCCTGGCGTGGGAGCGTTATCAGGAAAGAAAGAGCGAAGGGAAGATCTGATGTTGATTCAGAACCGTTTGTCCATGGAAGAAGCCGAACTCATCGTGAATGCGGCGTTGGCGAAGGCAAAGGAGATGAACGTTGGTTCGGTCATTGCGGTTGTCGATGCCGCCGGCTGGCCGATCGTGATCAAGCGTCCCGACAACGGGAAGCCCACCAGTGTCGAGATCGCCATCAACAAGGCCTTCACCGCTGCGTGCCACCGTCGACCCACACACACCTACACCAATGCGCAGCCCGGCCAAGAGGCCTTCGGCATCATGAACATGCACGGCGGCCGATTCTCGATCTTCGTCGGCGGTTGGCCGATCGAAGTAGACGGTGAAGTTGTCGGTGGCATTGGTGTCTCCGGTGGTCACACCAAAGAAGACATTGCCTGCTGCAAGGCGGGGATCGAAGCATTGATGGCCAAGTTGGGCAAGACCGCCGACTTCGCCAAGTGGGACAACTGGGCGCCGCCCGCGCCCACGGCCTGAGCGAGAAAGTTCACACCTGCATGACAATCGAAGTTCTCAATCGCATCGGTGGTCAACCCACTCCGTCGTCCGCGCCCACTTTCGAGCGCCGAAATCCCGCACGCCAGAACGAAGTGGTGTCGGTTGCCCCGGAATCGTCGATCGAGGATGTCACCGCCGCAGTCGATGCCGCAGTCGAGGCCCAGGCCAAGTGGCGAGCGACAACGCCCACGCAGCGCGCCGACATCCTCACCAAGGCGTCGCGCATCCTCGCTTCGCGCACTGACGACATCGCCGCAGAGATGGTGCGCGAAGAGGGCAAGCCTCTCGCCGACGCCAAGAACGAAGCATCGCGAACACCGAAGAACCTCGAGTTGTATGCGGGCGAGGCCTATCGCCTCACCGGGGCCACGTTTCCCAGCGACGACACGCCTTTGGTGTATTCGGTGCTCGATCCGGTGGGAGTCGTGGGTGTCATCACGCCGTGGAACTTTCCCCTCAACATGGCAAGTCGCAAGATCGGTCCGGCGCTTGCTGCCGGCAACACGGTCGTGTTCAAGCCGTCGCCGATGACGCCACTGATGGGTGAGCGACTTGCCGCAGCGTTCATCGAAGCGGGTCTTCCCGACGGAGTTCTGAACGTTGTGCACGGGTTCGGCGCCGGTGCACACGTTGTCAACGACCAGCGTGTCAACGCCGTCACGTTCACCGGTTCGAATGCAACCGGTCACAAGATCCACAAGGCAATCGGCCTCGGACGCAGGGTGCAGTTGGAGTTGGGTGGCAAGAATCCGGTCATCGTGTTGGCCGATGCCGACATCGACGCCGCTGCTCAGATCGTGGCGCGATCCAGTTTCAGCCTCACGGGTCAGGCCTGCACCGGAGCCGGACGCATTCTGGTTGATGCCTCGATTCACGATGCTCTTCTCGAGCGCGTCGTTGCGCTGGCCAATGCCTACGTTGTCGGACCCGGTGACGCAGCGGGTGTCACGATGGGGCCACTGGTCGACGAATCAGCCGTGACAGCAATGGACAACGCCGTTGCCGAGGCCGTTGCCCTCGGTGCCCGGGTGGAATGTGGTGGCAAGCGCCTGACCGAAGGTGATTTGGCCCATGGCTGGTTCTATCCGGCCACTGTGCTCAGCAACGTCGATCCGTCCAGCCCGCTCAGTTGCAACGAAGTGTTTGGTCCCGTCGTGGGTTTCGAGAAGATCAGCGGAGTCGACGAGGCAATCGCATCTGCAAACGCAGTTGAGTACGGACTGTCCGCCGCGGTGTGCACCAAGGATCTTGCAGTCGCGCAGCGTTGTGCGGCGGAAATCCAGGCCGGCATGGTTCGTATCAACAGGCCCACCGTCGGGGCGGCATTCAATGCGCCGTTCGGAGGAATCAAGCAATCCGGAACAGCGACACACAAAGAGCAGCTTGGCCCGACCGTGATGGACTTCTACACGGTGATGCGCACCATCTGGTTGGGTAGCTGAACATGGATCTCCACCTTGCCGGACAACGTGCACTCGTCTTCGGTTCGTCGTCCGGATTGGGTCGCGAACTTGCCAGGGTGTTGGCGGCAGAGGGTGCTCGGGTCGTCGTGACGAGCCGCGAGGTTGAACGTGGTGAATCCGCAAAGAACTACGCCGCGGCCGAAGGCTTCGTGGTGGGCGATCTCAGCATCGAAGGCGACGCTGCGCGAATGGTGGATCAGGCGGCCGAACAACTCGGTGGCCTCGACATCTGCGTGTTGAATACTGGCGGCGCCAAGCCCGGTGGCATCATGGCAACCAACGGATTCGACGATGTGGCGTACCACGCGTTTCTGCGGCCGGTGTTGGAGGCTTCGCGAGCAGTTGCTCCGCATCTCCTCTCTGGGCGTCATGCGCGACTGATTGCGCTCACGGCGCGCTCGGTTGTCGAGGCAACTCCGGACCTCGCCCTGTCCTCGGTATTCCGCAGTGGTGTTGCCGCGGCAATGCGGTCGTTGGCGCTTGAGCTGGCACCAAAGGTCAACGTGAACGTCGTGGTGACGGGGCAGTTCGACACTCCGGCATTGGATCGTTTCGAAGCGGCCAAGGCTGCGGCAGAGAACAAGACTGCCGAACAGGTGCGTCGTGAGCATGTCGAGGCGATTCCCGTGGGCCGAGTGGGTACTGCCGAAGAGTTTGCC
>JBILKS010000075.1:0-6222 GCA_044376595.1 Ilumatobacteraceae bacterium
GACTGTCACTCCGGCCGCGGCGAACTTGGGTCCGAGCTCCCGCGACGACGTGGCGCCGGCAGAAAAGAGAGCAATGTCCAAGCCGGAGATGTCGGCAGTTGCCGCATCTTCCACCATGATCTCGCCGTTCTTCCACGGAAGCTTGCTGCCGGCCGACCGCGCGGAGGCGAAATACCGCAGTTCGGTGATGGGGAAATTGCGCTCTGCCAAGAGGGTGCGCATGACACCGCCAACCTGGCCCGTTGCTCCGACGACTCCAACTTTCATGTGCGGCAGGCTATCCGCGACAGCCTGCCCCGAGCCCGTGATTTTGCGGTTTGCTCACGCCAGGCGCAGAACGAGCCACCAGTGACTCTTGTTGGCACGCGGCAACTCTTGGTCGCGCACCATTGCCCCCGCCACGTTGCGGTCGGTGATGCCCTTCATGATCGAGCGACTACGACGGGGTTGGTGGAAGAGCACGATGTCGGCGCACGGGCGAGCGCTGTGGCGCACCAGATCCAACACTTCGGCGGGAGCAACACGATTCGCCTGCCAGCCGAGTCGTGTGGCCCAACGCTGACGCGCCACCCAGCCCCCCACACGCTTTGACTTCCACAACAAACGCACGACTCCACCAGCTGGCACCAACAACACGTCGGACAACACCCACGTGCGGTAGTTGAGGATCACTGTTCCACCCGGCTTGACCACTCGCAATGCCTCTGCGGTGAGCTTGAGGGCATCGTCGTGCGAACAGTGCTGCAGCGTGATGTACGAAAAGACTGCGTCGACGGATTGGCTGGGAACAGCCAACGAATGGCCATCGGCCACGTGGCTCGTGCGCAGTTTGGCGATGTCACCGTGTCGGGCAACGGTCTCCCTGCAACGCTCGAGAAAGGCGGCGTCGACATCGGCGGCGATGACCGAGGCGAAACGCTTGGTGAATCGCGCGGTCATGCGACCGATACCGGAACCGATTTCCAACAACGACAAACCGTTGGTGTCGAGTTCGTTCATGCCGAACACGCGCAGGTAGGCGTTGACTTCCTTGTTCCCGCTCATCACGAACTCGGCGAGCGTGAGCTCTTCTCCGGTTTCGTTGTTGAACACCCAACCGGTTTCACGAACAACGGCATCGGCACTGGCGTGCTCGTCGGCTACGCCACCGGCGACACGCCACGGGATGAGTTGTGCGCGGCGTCGTGCCATACGACCAGTATTGCTTACTTGCGCTCGGGCAACGGGGCAGAGTACGCCTGGCCGCTGTCCAAACCGAACGCCGTGTGCAACGTGCGCAATGCCAACTCGGTGTTGGCAGCACCCACCACCACCGACACGCGAATGGTGCTGGTGGAGATCATTTCGATGTTCACGCCGGCATCGGCAAGAACACGAAACATCTTTGCTGCGACTCCGGGGCTTGTCTTCATACCGGCGCCGACCAATGAGATCTTCGCCACTGTTTCGTCGTGGGTGACGCCGGCTGCGCCGATGGCGGTGGCAACCTCGTTCACGATCTTCAGCGACGCGGCGAGATCAGCCTTCGGCACGGTGAAGGAAATGTCGGTGTGTCCATCTTTCGAGGTGTTCTGAACGATCATGTCGACATTGACGTTGGCATCGGCCAACGGCTCGAAGAGCGCCGCAGATACGCCCGGCTTGTCGGGTACGCCGAAGACGGTGAGCTTGGCCTCACCCGTGTCCTGAACGACCCCGGAGATGATCGGGTCTTCCATTGCGCTCTCCTTATTGCTTAAACCAGTGTTGTTCAAACCAGTGTTCTTGAGACCAGCGTTCGTATTGTCAGGGTTCGACACCGTGCCGCGATCGAGAATCCATGTTCCGTGCTCCCAGGTGAAACTGGAGCGAACGTGCAACGGGACATTGTGATTGCGGGCGAACTCCACCGAACGCAATGCGAGCACTTTGCTTCCGGCGCCAGCCATTTCCAGCATCTCTTCGAAGTCGAGTTGCTGAAGTTTGCGGGCCTGGGGAACGATGCGCGGGTCGGCGGTGAACACCCCCGTGACGTCGGTGTAGATCTCGCACACATCGGCGTTGATGGCTGCGGCCAACGCCACTGCGGTGGTGTCACTGCCGCCGCGGCCGAGCGTGGTGATTTCACGATCCGTGCTGACGCCCTGGAAACCGGCCACCACGGCCACCTTGCCCGCGGCGAGTGCCTCACGCAAGCGGTCGCCCTTGACCTCGAGAATCTTTGCCTTGGTGTGGGTGGTGTCGGTGATGATCCCCACCTGGCTGCCCGTGAAGGACACAGCGTCAATGCCCAATCCCGCCAGAGCCATGCAGACCAGAGCCATGGAGATCCGCTCGCCGGTGGTGAGCAACATGTCGAGCTCGCGGCCGGGGTGTACCGGAGACACCTGATTGGCGAGGGAAATGAGATTGTCGGTGGTCTTGCCCATGGCAGACACAACCACAACCACGTCGTTGCCGTGGCGGCGGGTGAAGGCCACATGTTCGGCCACAGCCTTGATGCGCTCGGGGTCGGCCACCGAGGTACCACCGAATTTTTGAACCACTACTGCCACAGGTGACAAACGCTATCGGAGCACGGCTAACCTGCCGACTCTGTGGGTACCGAAAAGCGTGAACGTCAAAAGCACAATCGCCAGCAACGACTGACCGAGTTGGCTCAGCAACAAAAGCGGGCCAAAGCCAAGAAGCGTGGCCTGCAGTTGGGCCTCGGCATACCGGCCATCGTGCTCGCACTGTTCTTGGTGGTCAACGTTTTCTCGGGCGACGACAACTCCACGTCCGACACGGTCGCCTCCGACACCACGGTCACGCAGAGCACCATCAACGCCACCACCATTCCCGGCGTACCCGTCACCGGAGACACCCCCTGCCCCAAGACCGACGACACGCAGGCACGCTCCACCAAGTTCGAAAAAGCTCCCACCATGTGCATCGACCCCGCCAAGTCGTACACGGCCAGCTTTGACACCTCAGAAGGCCAGATCGTCGTCGAACTCGACACGGAAAAGACCCCCGAAACGGTCAACAACTTCGTGGTGCTGTCGCGCTACAAGTACTACGACGGAACCCTCATCTTCCGTGCTGATCCTTCTCTCGACATCATCCAGGGTGGTGGATTCACCAACACCGACAGCCCCGGCTACACCATCGAAGACGAAGGCAAGGGTTTCACCTACACCGAAGGTGATCTGGCCATGGCTCGCACCGGCGAACCAAACAGCGCCGGGGGGCAGTGGTTCTTCGTGGGTGGGCCCAATGCGTCGACACTCGACGGACAGGGAACCTACGTCAACTTCGGCAAGGTCACCGAGGGTCTCGACGTGGTGAAGAAGATCCTCGGCTTGAACATGGTTGCTGCGGGCGGTGGCGACACACTCAGCCGCACCGTGGTGGTCAACTCGGTCACCATCATCGAAAGCTGATCGCCGGGTCTACCCCAGCAGGCGCTCTTCGAGGCGCTGCAATGCCTCTTCGGTGACACCCAGTTTCTTCGCGTAGGCACGGATCGAACCGTGCTCGGCCACCAGTTGTTCGATCACGATGCGCATGGCACGGCCATCAGCTTTCATGAATGCCGCCGGCGCCGCGCCGAGTCGTAGTGCAAGGTTCGATTCATTCGCTTCGGCCCACACACGCAGACGTTCCAGGCCCACGTCGCTGTGGGCGAAGTCGGCGATGATCACTTCGTCGTGAACGCCCAGTGAGCCGAGAATCAACATGGCCACCAGACCGGTACGGTCCTTGCCGGCGGCGCAATGAAACACCGCAGGCCCGGGGCTGAATGCCACGGTGTTCACCGCCGCAGCCAACTGGTGACCACCCTTGTCGAACATCTCCGGATACGCCCACAGCAAGAAGTCCACCGGATCCTCGAAATCGGGGACGTCGTCGTCGCTCCAGGGCACGTCGATCACCGGATAGTGATGCACCTGTGCGCCGTGCTTGTCGGAGGGAAAACTTCCGCGGGTCACCAGTTCGTCGGCGGAGCGCAGATCAATGATGGTGGACACACCAATCTCCGTGATCCGCGCCAAGTCGGTGGCCGTGAGATTGAACAGCGCGTCGGCCCGAAACACCTCACCCCACTTGGTCTCCCGGCCGTCAGCAGTGGGGTACCCACCCAGATCCCGAAAGTTGTGGCTGGCCTCCAGATTCACGAAGCGTTCGGCGCGATCGACGAGATGGAGGGCTGATTCAGGGGTCACGATCCCACCGTAGCCATGGGATTTCTCTCCCGAATGGGTCCACAAGTTACCGTTCGGTAACTAAGGTGACGGCATGTCCACCCACATCAGCACCCAGACGGTCGGAATCCTCGGCTCGGGGATCATGGGAGCCGGAGTCACCGAGGTCTTCGCCCGAGCCGGCCACCGTGTGATCGTTCGCTCGCGCACGGCGAGTTCGGCCACAGCCGTGACCGCTTCGGTGGAGCGCAGCCTGCAGCGACAAGTGGAACGCGGAAAGATCGACGAGCCCGAGGCGCAGTCCGTCATCTCGCGCATTTCGACGACAACGTCGCTGAACGACCTTGCCCCGTGCGACCTCATCCTCGAATCGGTGGTGGAGGATCTCCCCACAAAGTTGGCCCTGTTCGCCGAACTCGATGCATGCGCCGCTCCGCACGCAGTGCTGGCCACCAACACCAGCACGTTGCCCGTCGTGGAACTCGCCCGAGTCACGCAACGACCCGAGAGAGTGTGTGGCATCCATTTCTTCAATCCCGCCACCGCAATGACGCTGGTGGAGATTGTGCGTCCCGTCACCGCGTCGGATGCCACAATCGACTACGCAACACGATTGATCGCATCATGCGGCAAGGACACCGTCGCAGTTCGCGACGATGCGGGATTCATCGTGAATGCACTGCTCTTCCCGTACCTCAACAACGCCATCAAGATGTACGAACGTGGCACGGCATCCGTGTCCGACATCGATACTGCGATGAAAGGTGGGTGCAACTTCCCCATGGGCCCGTTTTCATTGCTCGATCTGGTGGGTCTCGACACGTCACTGTCGATTCTCGAGACACTGCATGCACAGTTCCATGACGACAATTTCGTACCGGCAGCCACACTGCGCAGATTGGTGGCCGAAGGACATCTGGGTCGCAAGACCGGTCAGGGCTTCCTCTCGTACGCGCACTGAGCGCCGCAAGCGACTAGACCATCACCATGGTGTTGCGCGTTTCGGATGGTGCAGGTTGGGATGCGACACCGACACCCGTGGGTGAAAGTCGCTGGGCCTTTCCCCCACCCGAGTCGTGGGCAAACGACGATCTCGTCGGCAGCGGCGCAGACCTGGAGCCGTCGACCCTGATCAATGCATACAGCCACGGCGTGTTCCCGATGGGAATCGGCAGGGGTGGCAATCAAATCGGATGGTGGTCGCCTGATCCGCGCGGCGTCCTGCCTCTCGACGGCCTGCGAGTGACGCGTTCCATGCGACAAAGCGCCAAGCAGTTCACGGTTCGTATCGACACCAACTTCGAAGCCGTGATGCGAGCCTGTGCCGCACCAACTCGGGAAGGTGCATGGATCAACAAACATTTTCTTCGTGCCTACACCGCCCTCCATCAACTTGGATGGGCTCACTCCGTGGAGACCTACAACGACGACGGCCACCTGGTGGGAGGCCTCTATGGAGTCCGGATCAACGGATTCTTTGCCGGCGAATCCATGTTTCACCTGCAACGCGACGCCAGCAAAGTGGCCCTGATGCACCTTGTGCAGACCATGCGCGAGTGCGGCATGCGACTCCTCGACGTGCAATGGACCACGCCGCACCTTGCCTCACTCGGGGTGGTCGACATCCCCCGAGCCGAGTATTTGGCCCTTTTGGCCCGCGCGGTTGCCCCCTCGGTCATTGACCCGTGAGCCGTTGCCATTTGGGCCGTCTGCCGTGAGACTTGCCCCCATGGCAACAGACGATCCCTGGTTGATGCGCACCTACTCCGGCCACTCCACCGCCGCAGCATCGAATCATCTCTATCGCACCAACCTGGCCAAGGGACAAACCGGTCTCTCCATCGCCTTCGATCTCCCCACACAAACCGGCTACGACCCCGATCACGTGTTGGCGCGCGGCGAAGTCGGCAAGGTGGGAGTGCCGGTGACGCACCTCGGACACATGCGCACGTTGCTCGACCAGATTCCTCCCGGCCAGATGAACACCTCGATGACCATCAACGCCACCGCTGCGTGGGTGCTTGCTCTCTACGTGGCCAATGCCGAAGAGCAGGGT
>JBILKS010000305.1:0-6135 GCA_044376595.1 Ilumatobacteraceae bacterium
CCGGTCGCCCCCGTCATGGCAACGACGTCATCGTTGAGCGCCGACAGTGGTACGACGGCAGCCAACAACGTGTCCACCACCGAGACGACGCCGAGCAGTGCCTCGACATCGAGCACTTCGCCTAGTGCTCCGTCGACTTCGGTTGTTCCAACGCCGACGTACATCACGCCAGAAGTGACGATGACGTCACCATCGTTGAAGAAGAAACCTGGAAAGAAGAAGACACCGGTGTCGAAGCCGGTGTCGATCGAGCCGGACTACCGCAGGACCGATGGAGCTCCTTCGGCGGTGAATCTGCCGAGTGCGCCGGAGGGTCTCATCATCGAGCCGTCGAGCGGAAGCCTGGCTATCTCGTGGAACGAAGCTCCGGCGTCCGACTCCGTGACGTCCTACCTGGTTCAGTGGAGCCTCGAGGGCTCACAGTGGACTGAGCTCCCGCGGGTCACCGAACCTCGAGCGCAGATCGAGGGTCTGTCCAACGGGGTTCTCGTTTTCGTTCAGGTTGCCGCCGAGAACTCGGTCGGCCGCGGAGCGACCGTCGCCTCGTCCGGTATTCCGTCAGCCCCGGCATCGGCCCCACGCAGTCCCGGTCGTGTGGCCACGCCATCATCGGGCGATCCCTATGGCGACGCCATCCGGTCGGATGGGCCGAGCGCCTATTGGCCGCTGACAGATCAGCCCGGCTCCTCTTCGGCCATCGATGCCATAGGGGGTCCGGCACTGCAGGGAGCCGTTGCCTACGGCATGCCCGCCCCGATCGGGGGAACCGGTGCGGCCTACGTGAACCGAGTGGCGCTGAGTGGTGCGCGAGAACTGTCGTTGCCCGGTGCAGTCGAAGCATGGGTCAATCTCGGGTCCGTCAATGGTGACCATGCGGTCCTCGTATCGGTCGGTGACAGGTCGAACGGGTGGGAGCTGCGCGTGGACCCATTGGGAGTGGTCTCGCTCGTCTCGTTCACCGACGGAGCCCGGACGACGATTTCCTCGTCGGCGGGTGTCGTCATGCCGGGTAGCTGGTACCACGTCGGGGTTTCCAGTGACGGTGCGTCGAACACGGTCATCGTCAACGGTGCTCAGGTTGCAACCGGTGCGGCCAATCTGACGGGTGGCTCGATTCGCTTCGCTGCAGATGCGCAGGGAGAGAATTCGATGTACGGATCGCTGGCGCATGTCGCCATCTATCCGCGAGCGCTCGGCAACGAACAGTTCGCCGCTCACTTTTCCGCCAGCGGCTACGAACCGGGAACCGGCAACCTGCCGACCGCGCGTGCCGGTGACACCTACGCCGTCGTCAACTGGGCGTCACCGAGCGATACCGGTGGAGCGCGCATCGTCGGCTACCGCGTCGAGATGCGCGAGCCGACCGGCGAATGGATCGCGGTGGTCGAGAACTCGTATTCGACCAGCACCGCTGCATTCGTCTCGGAACTTCCCGACGGGCGCAAACTGGTCAACGGTCGCTCGTACGACTTCCGCGTGCGAGCCATGACCCAGGTCGGCGCGGGAGTTCCGTCCGACGCAGTTTCCGTCATGCCGGTCGGCGTGTCGACCGCGCCGAGGAACGTGATCTTCACCAGCACTGGAAACGGTCGGATCGAAGCGACGTGGGATGCGCCGGCGAACGACGGTGGAACGCCGGTGGTCGCGTACCGCATCGAGATTGCCGACGACGGTGCCACGTGGTGGACACTCGCAACGCTGTCGGCCGACGCACGTGCCGCCGACTTGGCGGAGCTTTCGCCGGGCTCTCCGTTCGCGGATCGGGTGTACCACGTGCGCCTGCGGGCCGAGACGCAGAACGGCCTCAGCGAATCTTCGAACCGCTTCCTGGTGGCGCCGCACCAGGCGATGCAACCCGAACAGCCGGAATCGACGCGAGCGGCCTCGGCTGCAAGCGACAATTTTGCCGTTCGTTCGTCGGCGCTCGACGCTGATGTCGTGCGCGTGCGCACGGCGATTCGTTTGCTTGCCATCGGGGGAGTACCGGGCCGCGTCGGTTCGTTGACCGCAACGCTCGGCAACGCCTCCGCCGCCATCACCTGGAACGTGCCGACCGACGAGGGATCGTCCCCGGTGACGTCGTACGTGTTGCAGTCGTCGACCGACGGAGGAACGTGGGTGAACGTCGTTGGCTATGGCGGAAGCGGCACATCGCACACGGTCACAGGACTCGTCTCCGGAACGCGCTACTGGTATCGCGTCTTTGCAGTGAGTTCCGCGGGCAACGGCACGCCTACGGCGGTCACGTTCAGCGCAATCGCGGGCACGACGTCCGGCAACCTTGCGTCTGCACCCGGTGGCGTTGCTCCGTCCGCGGGAACACTGCCCGACTCGGGGAGCGACACGTCAGCCGCGTACACCGCGGCGGTCATGGCGGACAGCCCGGTCGGTCGTTGGGTACTCAACGATGCCGTGGGCTCCACATCCGCTGCCGGCAGTGGAAGTGCGGCAGTCGCCGGTGCGGTGACCGCCGTGACGTTCGGTGGCGCATCGAACATCAGCCCGACCGGTCAGATCGCAGCATCGTTCAACGGAACGTCGTCGCGCATCCTCGTTCCGGTGTCGACTGCATGGAACACCTCGACGTTCACGGCCGAGGCATTCATCAAGCCGTCGACGACGTGGAGTGGATGGCACACGGTGTTCGCCCGCGGCAACAGCCAGAATCCGTGGGGTCTCTTCGTCAACTCCGGTGGAGCCCTCCACGCCCGTATCTGGGCGGGCGGTGCGAACCACGGCATCTACTCCTCCGTGCCCGTGGTGCAGGCGAATGTCTGGCAGCACGTGGCGCTTAGCTACGACGGCGCGGCACTCACCCTGTGGCACAACGGTGTCGTGGTGGCCACACGTGCCTTCAACATTCCGCTGGACGCTGTCGACTCGTCTCTCGCGATCGGTGTGGAGGACGCGACAGTGAGTTACTTCAACGGTCAGATCTCTCAAGTTGCACTGTACGGTCAGGCCTTGTCTGCCGAACGGATGCAGGCGCACGTGCAAGCAGCCGGGCTCGCCGTCAACGCCGTAGTGGCACCAACGGTGACACCGGGTGACTCGCAAGCCACGCTGTCTTGGGCGGCACCTACCTATGCCGCCGGTGCCGTCACGGGCTACGAGGTCCAGTGGGCTGCGACCGCCAACGTGAGCGCACCGACATTCCCGGCAACCGGCGTGATCGTGCCGGCGGGAACCACGTCGTACAACGTCACGGGTCTGACCAACGGCACCGAGTACGTCTTCCGTGTCCGGGCCAACACTGCGTCCGGCGCAGGACAATGGTCGACGAATGTCGTGACCTGGCCGTTCGGCCAAACGGCCGCGCCGAACGGCATCGGGGCCGCCATGTCGAGTGGCTCGATCGCTCTGTCGTGGACCGCACCGACCACGACAGTGGCCGGCCGAACGATCAGCACGATCACGGGGTATCGCATCGATCAGAGCACCGACGGGAACACGTGGACCACTCTCTCTGGAAATGCGGGAACCGGAACCTCGTTCACGGTGAACGGCCGAACCTTCGGGACACTGGTGTACTACCGAGTTGCCGCCGTCACTCTCACCGGCCTCGGTGAGTTTGCATCGGTGTCGATCACACCCACGACGACTCCCAGTGCGCCGCGCAATCTCGCCGCCACCGCGGTGTCGAACGGGACCATTGCATTGTCGTGGGCCGCGCCACTGTCCGACGGCGGTTCGCCCGTTCTCTCCTACGCTCTCGACTACTGCACGACAAGCGGATGCGCGCCGTCGACCGTGTTCGACGCGGCAATCCCCGGGTCGGCAACGACCTACACCGTGACGGGAATGGCCAACCAGGCCGGAGGCATCACGTTCCGTCTGCGCGCCACCACGGCGACAGGAACCGGCGACGGGGCGCAGGTCATTGCGCGCACGGCACCGGTCGTCTCGATGCCGCAATCGTTCACCGCGACGCCGAGTGCCGGCAGTACGACGTACGGCCCGCAGATCTCTCTCACATGGGCGGCTCCGTCCCAACTGTTCGGTCAGGCCACGATCGGCTACCGAATCGAGCAGTCGACCGACAACGGCAGCACGTGGATCGCGATTCGCGACCTGTACATCGGAACTTCGACGCAGGTGGACGGAGTTGTACCAGGCACGCTCTACTCGTTCCGTATCGCGGCCGTGACGTCGCTCGGCCGCGGCCAGTGGGCAAACGTGGCCGCCACGGCCGTCGGTGGTACGTCGAACACCACGACAGTCGCCTCTGCTCCGGTCAACCTCATTGCGACAATCGACAGCTCGAGCTCTGTGTTGCTCTCGTGGTCCGCCCCCACATACTCCGGTGGACTGCCGATACTCGGCTACCGCGTCAGGTACGCGGCGACGACCAACTCCGAGTCCGACTCGATGACGCTCGTCGACGGCATGCTGCCGCCGACGGCGACCTCCTACCGACTGAACGGCGTGACCAACGGAACCAACTACTTCGTGCGCATCAACGCGGTGACGTCGGTCGGCAACGGCGACAATGCCGTGGTTGGTTTCGTGCCGAGCACGGTTCCCTCGTCCCCGGTCAACCTGACGGCCACTGCATCCGACAGCCAGATTGCGCTCAGTTGGACGACGTCCCGAGACAACGGCGGCTATGGCATCGCGGGCTACAGGGTCGAGCAATCGACGGACGGCGTCAACTGGTCGGTGCTCACCTTCGACACCGACAACACCTCGCTGACTGTCCGAGGCTTGGCCAACGGCACTGCCTACATCTTCCGGGTGGCTTCGGTGTCTGCCGTCGGTTTCGGTACGTATTCCACGATCACATCCATCCCGTTTGCGCGGCCAGCCTCGCCGGTCAATGCGGTTGCCACACCGGGGAATCAGTCGGCAACGATCACGTGGGCCGCTCCGAGCAACATGGGCAATGCAATCACCGGATATGTGATCGAGCAGTGCGTCTACACGGGTGGCTCCTACGATCACCTCTGCGAGTCGTTCAAGGATCCGACGAACGGATCCCACCTCGCATGGTGGAACGGATCCGCCTGGATCGAAATCTGGCGGGTCGTTGGCCGCAACACCGGTGCAACGAACACCACGTTCGTCGTGAACGGTTTGGTGAACGGTCCGACAATCCCGTACCGCTTCCAGGTCTACGCGGAGAACACCGCGGGCCGAGGTCTCCCATCGTCAAGTGCGTTCGTCAGCCCGGGCAGCGTGCCGGGAACCGTGCAGAACCTGACTGCCACTCCCGGTGACGGCAACGTTCTGCTCTCGTGGAGTGCGCCTCTCAGCAGCGGATCTTTCACGCTCGGCGGAGCCCACGGCATCAACGGTTACCGCGTGGAGCGCAGTGCCGACGGCGGAGCATCGTGGGCGCTGGTCAGTGTGCTCGATGCCACCTACATCGGTGGCTACCACATGATCGGCGTCGTCAACGGCGTCACGTACCAGTTCCGTGTGGCTGCCTTCAACGACCTGGGCAATGGTGCCACCACGGTGATCTCGTCGACGCCGTCGTCGACCCCCGGAGCGCCGCGCAACTTCGCGGCGACGCCCAACGGTCGAGCAGTCACCCTTACGTGGGAAGCTCCCGACTTCACGGGTGGATCGGCCATCACGGGCTATCGCCTGTTGTTCTGCACCGGTGCGAACTGTGCCCCCACCGCCGCTGCAATGACCGACGTTTCTCCCACTGCAAGGTCCGTCGAGTTCACTCCGTTGACACCCGGAACGCAGTACACGTTCGGTCTCGTCGCGGTGAACGCGAACGGCGCGGGGACATACTCAGCCCAGGTGCCGGTGCTCGGCGCTGTGCCTCCTTCGGCAGTGTCGAATCTGCGTACCTCCACGGGAACCCTCACCGTGACGAATCCCGATTCCACGACGGGAACCGCAACATTCGTTTCCGTGTTGTGGGCAGCTCCACTCGACAACGGCGGCTCGGCCGCGGTTGCCTACGAAGTGGAACTGTCGACCGACGCGGGCGCAACGTGGACCGTGCTGACCACGGCGACCACGGACACCGAACATCGCTGGGCGCCGAACGGTTTGGCGGCCGGGACCCAGGTGCAGTTCCGCGTGACTCCGACGACGAGTGCCGGCGACGGGCCGTCGAACACCGTCGTCACGACGGTTCCAGCCCAGGCACTCGGTGGGCCACCGAACAGACCCACC
>JBILKS010000076.1:0-5992 GCA_044376595.1 Ilumatobacteraceae bacterium
ATTCATGGTCTGTGTGCCTGGTGGGGCCTCGACATCGGCTCGGTGCTGGATGTCGGTGCCGGGCCGGGGTTCTGGCGCGACTGGTACCGCACCAATCACCCACGCGTGAAGGTGACATCCACCGACGTGAGCCCCTATGCCTGCGAAACCTACGGCCACACCCAAGCCGACATTTCAACGTGGACCCCGCCGAGGGGTTTCGATCTGGTGATCTGCCACAGCGTGTTGCAGTACCCCGACAATGCAGCGGCCAAATCTGCCATTGCCAATCTGGGTGCCGGAACGGCGCACTTCATGTATCTCGAGGTTCCCACCACCCACGATTACGACGAAACGGTCGACCCGCGCTCCACCGACATGAACGTGCACCGTCGAAGCGCGGCGTGGTACCGACGCGAGCTGAACCGGCACTTTCGCCAAGTTGGTGGCGGATTGTGGCAATCGCACGCCAGCAACATTCCGATGTACGAACTCGAAGTTGCCCCGGTGTCGTCGAGAGCGTGAATCACCACGGTTGGGACAACACGGCGTCGCTGACCCAGCACGAGTCCAAATGCAATGTGGACCGAATACGCACGACACGCTTCGGCTCGTCAATTCCTCGACCGCACATCATGAGTGCTGCCTTGATGCACGCTTCTTCGTCGGGAAGCACCATGGGCAACTTGGCCCGGCGCACTCCCGACGGGCCGGCGGTAAAGCAGTTGAGATAGGTCTTGTCCCAGTCGACGGAGTTCGCCACCGCCGCGGGAACGAAATCGGCCAGCCCGATACCCAAGACATTCCCACCCGAAGCCTCGGTGACACCGAGCAACACGATGGTGGCCGGTGGCCCGTCGAAATCCGACAATCCATGAACCCAGAATCGGCCTGTGACGTTGGGATCGATGGTGGTGCCGCTGATGTCTTTTCCTCCGCGTTCCACGATCAAGACATCGATCTCACGGAATGGCAACCGCGGCACGAGTGTTCGCGCGTAGTTGGTGAGTTCACGCTCGGCTTCCCCGCCCACTTCGTTGGCGGTGAATGCCTCGATACGCACCACTTCACTCGCGCATGATTCCACTGTTGCAACTCCACCAAGGAGTCGTCCGGTTGCCCGCAAGGCGTCGATGCCTTCCAGCAAGCGCGTGGCCATTTGCTCCGGCCCACATGAATGAATCTGAGCCGCGCCGGGTTGCTTGCCGAAACCCACGACGGCCATCTTCGTGCAACCACTCTCGATGGGGCCCTTGAAACACGTATGGGGCTTCACCCGATTCACGGGAAGGATGAAGTCGGCGGCGGCGGCGTGTTGGTCGAGGTACAAGGGCATGCCACTTGAAGTTCGGGCAACCTCGCTGGTTGTCATCGACACGCGAATGTCGCAACCAATCGACTCTTCCGTGACACCCAACGTGGCCAGGAGTGCACGTTGCCCCTCGGCGGTTCCGCCGGCATGACTCCCCATCGCCGGCACGACGAAGGGCTCGGCGCCGAGTGCCCGCAATCCGCCGATCGCTCCTCGAAGAGTTTCGACCCGCTGGGTCAGACCCCGGCTGCCGGCACCAACGGCAATGGTCCGACCCTCGAGTTCGACCGATCCGAAACTGTCCCGAACCGCCCTTGTCACCGCCGCTTCCACATCATTCACTGCCAACGGACGGGGAACGGGCAGATCGAAGGGGTGCAGCGTGGGAACGGACATGGACTCGGGGAACGGGAGGTCGATCCCTCGTTGCAACTGTTCCCAACCTGCCGCGTCGCCCACAACTTCACGGTAGTTCTTCGCTGCGGGAGGCCGGGTCACGGCGCACTCGTTCGAATGCTCGGCTAGCGTCGATGACACTTGTCCCGCCACCGGCGGGGCCACATCACACAGAAACATCAAAAGGAGAAGTCATGCGTCGTTTTGCGCGCATCGCCGCCCCCGCTCTCGCACTCGGACTCGTCCTTGCTGCCTGTAGCAGTGACGACGAGTCAACCACCGAAGACACCACTGCCGTCACCGAGGAGACCACCGCAACCGGTGACACCACGGTCACCGAAGACACCGCCGCAGCCGGCGATGCAGTCGATGTAGCCGCTCTCGGCCTCATCAAGGAAGGCGCCCTCACGGTGTGCACCGATGCCCCGTACCCGCCGTTCGAGTTCCAGGACGAGGCCACCGAAGAGTGGACCGGCTTCGACATGGACCTCATGCGTGCGATCGCCACCAACATCGGCGACCTCGGCCTCGAAGTCACCGTTCAGCCATTCGATGGCATTTGGTTGGCCCCGAAGGCCAAGACCTGTGACATCGTCGCCTCGGCAATGACCATCACCGAAGAGCGTGCCGCCAATGCACTGTTCACTGATCCCTACTTCGATGCTGACCAGTCACTGCTGGTCCGTACCGAAGACGCCGCAACGATCACCTCGCTCGAGGCTCTGGCCGGCAAGAAGTTGGCAGTGCAGACCGGCACCACCGGTGAGACCTACGCCAACGACAATGCCAAGGACGTCACGATTCAGTCGTTCGACGAGCCCGCGGCAATGTTCCTCGCACTCGAGGGTGGCCAGGTCGACGCGATCCTGCAGGACCTTCCGGTCAACGCAGAGCGCGCGCTGAAGGGTGAGGACACCAAGCTCACCGCCACATTCCCCACTGGCGAGCAGTACGGCTTCGCCGTTGCCCAGGACAACACCGCACTTGCCGACGCAGTGAACGGTGCCCTTGCAGCAGTGAAGGAAGCCGGCGAATACGACAGCATCTACGGCAAGTACTTTGCCGCCAAGGGCTGATCGACAAGGGCTGACAGACACGGTCTGACAGACACAGTCTGATCACATCAACATGACATTGAGTCGACGCCAACGTCTGCGGCTTGTGCGCGGTGTTACCTACACCGCCACGGTCGTGGCGTTGGCGTCGATCTATTTCGTCGTCGACTGGGGAGAGCTCGGTGGTGCTCTCTTCAAGTGGGACATCGTCACCGACCAGTTCCCCGACATCCTCACCACCGCTTTGCGCAACACGGTGATCTTCACCATCCTCGGCTTCATCGGTGGCCTGTCACTCGGACTGCTGCTCGCGATCATGCGTCTGTCGAAAGTGAAGCCGTATCGGTGGTTCGCCGCCACTTACATCGAGATCCTGCGTGGCATTCCGCTTCTCGTGACCCTTCTGATTCTCGGCTTTGGTATTCCCATCGCCACGGGATGGCAATGGCCCAATCCCTACATCCAAGGTGCCGTCCCCCTGGCGCTGGTGGCCGCCGCCTACATCGCCGAAACCGTACGAGCCGGCATCGAAGCCGTGCCCCGCGGACAAATGGAGGCCGCGCGCTCGCTCGGCATGTCGTACACGCGGGCAATGGGCACAATCATCATTCCCCAGGCGTTCCGCATCATTGTTCCGCCGCTCACCAACGAGTTCGTTCTCCTCATCAAGGACACGTCGCTCATCTCCGTACTCGGAGTCACCGCCAGCACACTCGACCTCGCCCGCTTCGGTCGCAACGGAGTCAACGACACCGCCAACGCAACTCCCCTGGTGGTTGCTGGTTTGGTCTATCTCGCCCTCACCGTTCCCCTCACGCAACTTGCCGCATGGATGGAACGCCGTAGCAAGGCGGGACGCCGGTGAATGAACAAGGCGGGACGCCGATGAATGAGCAACGCGGGACGCCGGTGAGTGAAGCACTCGTTCAGATTCAGCAGCTGCACAAGCGGTTTGGCGACAACCACGTGCTGCGTGGCATCGACCTCGACGTGGCCAGAGGTGAAGTGGTGTGCATCATTGGTCCGTCAGGATCGGGCAAGAGCACTCTCTTGCGTTGCGTCAACATGCTGGAAGAACCCACCGACGGCAAGGTGTTCGTGGGCGGAGTTGAGCTCACACATCGCGACTGCGACATTGATCGCGCACGCCGTGCCACGGGAATGGTGTTCCAGCAGTTCAACTTGTTTGCCCACATGTCGGTTCTCGACAACATCACCATCGCCCCGCGAAAGGTGCTGAAGCGCGACCAGAACACGGCACGGGAAAAGGCGATGGCGCTCCTGAACCGAGTGGGCTTGGCAGAAAAGGCCAACGCGTATCCCGCGCAGCTCTCAGGCGGCCAGCAACAACGCGTGGCGATTGCCCGCGCATTGGCCATGGACCCACAGGTGATGTTGTTCGACGAGGCCACCAGTGCTCTCGACCCCGAGCTGGTGGGTGACGTGTTGAACGTGATGCGTGAACTCGCCGAAGAAGGCATGACCATGCTGGTGGTGACCCACGAGATGGGCTTCGCCCGGGGCGTTGCCGACCGGGTGGTGTTCATGGACGGCGGCTACATCGTGGAACAGGGCAGCCCGGAGCAGGTTTTGGGAGCCCCGCGCGAGGAACGCACGCAGCGCTTCTTGTCGAACGTGAAAGAACGCTGAACCAAAGAGCCGAGCAAACGAGAGCTACGGCACGGCAACTACGGCACGGCAACGATGGTGACGGTGCCGGCGGCACCGTCGACCGTGATGGTTGCGCCGTCGGGGATACGCATGGTTGCGTCGGTGATCGATGCAACGCAGGGGATCCCCAACTCGCGGCTCACGATGCTGGCGTGTGAGCCCTGCGCACCAATGTTCACAACTACGGCGCCCGCAGCCAAGAACAACGGCGTCCACGACGGGTCGGTGTTCTGCGTGACCATGATGTCGCCGGGTTCCAGAGCCGATGGATCGAACGGATTCAAGATGATTCGCGCTGTACCGGTGTAGGTGCCTGCCGAACATGCGGCACCGGTGAGAACTTCTCCCGTCTTCACAGGCACAATGTCGCCTGCACCGCGCTTTTTCCACTGCGAAATCGGTGGCACCGTCTTGTTGACGATGAAGGGGGGCTCGAGCGATGCGAGTTCCTTGTGTGCGGCCTCGCGATCAGCCAAGGTGGCAGCGAATCCAGCCGGCGATGCCACGAATGCATCGAGTTCGTCGTTCAACAACATGTACACCTGACCTGCATGCGCCAAGTGCCCTGCAGCCGTGGCACGACGACCCAACTCGTCGAGACACACGCGCACTTCGTGCACTGCGGCGATGTTGTTGGTCTTGCAGCGCTCGCGTGCCTGCTGCCATGTGGCGGCCGATGCATAACCGGCGGCAAACATTCCCGCCGTTTCGGCATCGCCCGCCAGAATTCCCGAGATCTCCTCGAAGAGACGGGCGCGCTCGGCCGAGTTGCGACGCGATGCGGCACGTGGATCTGCACTGTCGGCCTGGCGACGCAGACGATCGAGCTGCGCGAAGGTCAACGTGGGATTGGTCTCGTAGGTGGAAGCCGCAGGGTCCCACTCGTTGGGGCCGCGCGAACCGTGCGTGAGCAGGAAACCTTGCAGAGCCTTGTCGAAGTCGGTTCCCTTGATCAGGCCGAGCCACTTCTCTGCGCCGGCATCGAATGCCGCAGAGATCTCACTCGAGGCACGAATCATGCGCGAGAGATCCCACAACTCGATGGCGATCAGTGCGGAGTCCACATCACCCACTGCGCCGATGAGGCGCACGCCGTCTTCGGCACGACCGATTGCGGCAGTGATGGCGCCGACGGCACCGGGTCCGAGCGATGCACCGAGCGATGCCCACACGTGCTGTTCGAACAGTGGCACCAACAGTGCGCCCATCTCGCGTGCACGAGCCACGAGCTGCGCGTCGCTGAGAGTCGACAGGTCGGGGCGTTCGGCACGAATCTTGCGGGCCAGTACCTTCTGGTCTTCGATGGGTTGGTGGGTGACTCCCGACATCACGTAACCCATTGTCTCGGCCAGCTTTTCGGCATGGCGCGGGCTGTCGTGCCAAGGCTCTGGAACATAAGGCGGAACATCGGGATTGTCGTCGAAGTAGGCCGCGTCAACCGCCTCTGGGCTGGCACCGGGCATGCGCACACCCATGAGGCGTGCCTGCATCAGGGAGTTGTAGAAGTACCCGCCGAAAAGGCCGAACGTTTCAGGCGGCGTTCCGTACTCGTCGGCATCGAACACCCCAAACGACACGA
>JBILKS010000077.1:0-5987 GCA_044376595.1 Ilumatobacteraceae bacterium
TAGCCACCCATCCGCCGGGAATTTCTCTTCGCTGCGCGTCGACGGTGGCAACCAACAGCGCGTTGCGCACCAAGAGATCGGCGCGCGTCACGATCAGATGTTGAGATCGAGAAGTTCGCTGTCGGCGTTGCGGGCTTCGCCGTCTTTGTACAGGAGGTGACCCAGGAGGCCCGCGATAGCCGCCGTTGACAGCCCCACGATGATGGGGAACGACAGCAACGCGATGACGAGAATGATTGCGCCTGGCATGACTTCTACCGTACCGGCTTGAATGCCCAAGCTTCGATTTCGACTGATGCACCCTGTGGCAGGGCTGCAACACCGATGGTGCTGCGGGCCGGGCGGCTTGTGCCGAAACCAGCGACGTAGGCCTCGTTGAAAGTGGCGAAAGTGTCCATGTCGGTGAGGAAGCACAGAGTCTTTTTCACGTCCTTGATGGTCACACCAGCCTCAGCCAGACGGATCTTCAGGTTGGCAACAGCCTGCGCAGTTTGGGCCGAGACCCCCTTGGCCAAGACACCATCTTTCAGGCCCAACTGACCCGACACGATGACCCAGTCTCCCGCGCGCACCACAGGCGTGTAGGGGCCGCCGGGAGCAGGTGCGCCAGAAGCTTTCTGTGCAGGCTTCTTCTTGGCGGCAGTCTTCTTCACTGCAGACTTCTTCACTGCAGACTTCTTTGTCGCAGACTTTTTCACGGCGGTCTTTTTCACGGTGGTCTTTTTCGCAGCCATGGGCCCAACCTTATAGCTCCATATAGTGAGAAACATGACCCCACTCTCGCGCCGTCAGTTTCTCGTACGTGGTGCAAGCGCGGGTGCCGGACTCGTTCTTGCCCCATCATTGTTGGCCGCTTGCGGTGGCGATGGCTCCGGACTCGATCTCAGCGACATCAACCTGGTCCAACGTTTTCCGAAAGACGTGTTGACTCCGGGACGTGTCCGGCTCCCCTTGTCACTCGCCAACGAAGACGGCGTCATCGGCGCAGGCAATAACTTTACGACTCCCGACACCCTGCAGTTCGTCGTCACCGACATCGATGACACAGCACTCTTCGAGGATCCCTTCATCGTGAAGGGTCACGTCACCGATGTCCCCCAGCCGTACTGGCCCGTGGTGGTGACCCTCGATCAAGTCGGCATCTATGTCGTCAAGCTGGTGGGGAGCAACAAGCCCGGTGCGTCCTTTCAGATCTCCGACCCAGATGATGTCGCAGTACCGGTGGTGGGTGCCCCACTTCCCGTGATCGACACACCGACCAACAACGACCCACGCGGGGTCGACCCCGTGTGCACCCGAACCCCCGATCCGTGCCCGCTCCACGATCTCAACCTGCGCGACGCGCTCTCCAGCGGCAAGCCGGTTGTGTACTTGTTGGGAACACCGGCCTACTGCCGAACCGGCACCTGTACACCTGCCCTCGACGCGGTGCTGCAGGTGCGCAGCGAGGTGGGGGACTCCGTGTCGTTCATTCACGGCGAGATCTACTCCGACTCGACAGCCACCACTCCGGCACGGCACGTGACCGACTACAACATGACCTTCGAGCCGGCGTTGTTCATCACCAACTCACAGGGAGTGTTGGTGGAGCGTCTCGACGCAATCTTCGACGCCGAGGAAGTTCGCGACGCGCTGTCGCGAAACGGAATCAGCTGAAACTGTTGCCGCAGCCGCAGGTGCGCGACGCGTTGGGATTGTTGATGGCGAAGCCAGCCTCCTGCAGGCCGTCTTTGTAATCGAGGCTTGCGCCTTCGAGCAACTGTGCCGAAGCAGGGTCCACGATCACTTTGACTTCGCCGTAGGTGGCCAACTGGTCGTCGGCTGCCACATCACCGTCGAAGTACATCTCGTAGGAGAAACCCGAACAACCGCCGGGACGGACTGCCACGCGCAGGGCGAGGTCGGCTGCGCCCTCGGCCTCGAGCAGTTGCTTGACCTTGATTGCTGCTGAGTCGGTGAGAGTGATCATGAGGAAAGGTTACCTGTACATTTGCGCCATGGAAAGCGCTGCAGGCACTTCCGTGCCCACCCCTGACAGGCAGTTGCCCACTGCCGAGCAGGTGCGCAACCTGTTGAAGGCGGTCATCGACCCTGAGCTGGGCGACAACGTGGTCGACCTCGGCATGGTCGGCGACATCACCGTTCAGCCCGACGGGGTGGTCAACATCGGGTTCAAACTCACCATCAAGGGTTGTCCCCTGCGGGCGCAGTTGCAGACCGATATTCGCTCACGCCTCGAGGTGCACCCCGCGGTGACCAAGGTCAAGATCGACTGGGGCGAAATGACCTCCGACGAACGATCCGCCGTCATGACCCGCGCCCGGTGGAACGCCCGCGAGCAGGCACCCGACACTGCCGTGCCGGTGAGTGCGCGAGTCCTGGCCATTGCCAGCGGCAAGGGAGGCGTGGGCAAGAGTTCGGTCACCGTCAACTTGGCCGCCGCACTCGCAGCACAAGGGGCAGTCGTCGGAGTCCTCGATGCCGACATCTGGGGCTTTTCGATCCCGCGCATGCTGGGCATTCCCGATCGTCTCCAGGCAGAAACAGTTGCGGGTCGCGAAAAGCCCATGATCATCCCGAACGAACGAATCGTCAGTGGCGCCAACGGAACCACGGGGCTCCTGAAGGTGGTCTCCACCGGGATGCTGGTGGAAGACGAAGGTACGGCCCTCATGTGGCGTGGCCTCATGCTCACAAAAGCCGTCGAACAGTTCCTGAACGACGTGCACTGGGGCAAGATCGACTATCTGTTGATCGACATGCCCCCGGGAACCGGCGACGTACAAATGGGCCTCGCCCGCATGTTGCCCCGCACAGATCTCATCATTGTCACGACTCCGGCAGTATCCGCCCAGAAGGTGGCCATTCGCGCAGCCGACATGGCACGGCGCAGTTTCCTGCGGGTTGCCGGTGTCATCGAAAACATGAGCACGTTCGAGTGCAACCACGGCGAGTCCTATCCCCTGTTCGGCGTGGGTGGCGGAGCAGCTCTGGCTTCGGAGATCGGCGTCGAACTGCTCGGTCAGGTGCCCATCGAACCCACAGTTGCCGCGGGTGGCGACGCGGGCGAACCCGTTTCGTTGCACGGCACGGGCAAGGCTGCCGCCGTGTTCGTCGACATCGCCCGACGCATTCACGAGCACAGCGTGTCTCTTGACGAAATGTCGGGCTGCAGTGCACGCGTCGAAGAAGCTGCAGTTCAGGTCAGCTTGCGCGCTCGCAGCTGACGTCGTGCTCAGTCGCCGAGTTCGTCGTAGCCCGGTTCGTCGGGCATCACCACTCCGGTGACTTTTCCTTCCGAATCCACGCGAAGCCGGGGCAGGATGGCCGGCGGAACTCCCACCTTTGTTGCCGCCAGCAATGCTTCGTCTGCCGTGAAGTGAGGAACGAGAAACTCGAGATTGCGCAACGTGGGCGGGATCATTGCGAGCTCGCCCCGTTTGAAGCGTGCCAGCGCCTCGGTGGGTGACACCCAGAGGCTTTCGATGGTCTCGCCGTTGTCGTGCAACGGGTCTTGTGCCTGTGGTGCACGCGCAAGGAAGAAACGCGTGTCGAACCGCCGAACTTCGCCGACAGGCGTGATCCAGTGGCTCACGTAACGAATGGCATCGGTGCTGAGACGCAGATTCTCTTTGTCACACAGTTCATGGAGTCCCAGACGACCCTCGTGAATGTCGTGTCGATACACCTCGAATCGCGCCGCCACTTCGGGATCGTCGAAACGAACGGTTTCACCAGTGTCGGCGCGACGTGCCAACAACACTCCGGCTTCCTCGAAACACTCGCGAATGGCCGCCACCCAGTAGGCAAGCCCACCGCGTTGCACCTGCAGGAGTGCGCTGGCCTCTTTGTCGGTCAGACCTTCGCAGTGGCTCTCGATGTGGGCTCCGTCGTCGATGTCGTCCAACTTGCCGCCGGGGAAAACGTACATTCCTCCGGCGAATGCTGCTTTCAGCGTTCGGCGCAGCATGAATACTTCGATGTCCTTGGTGACATGGTCGTCGCGCACCAGCATCACGGTGGCTGCAGGCTTGACGGGGACGTCTTCGTTCATGCTTCTTCTTCCGGTTCGTTCGGTCCCAGTTCGTTCGGGCGAAAAGTCTTCCCTTGCCTGCTGTCGAACCGCCCCTGGACGTCGACAACTTTCCCATCGTTCACGATGCGTCCGCCATAGGTGGCGACAACCTGGATCTTCTTGCCGCTGCGCCGCTGAAGCAACTTGCGCACAACGACACGGAACGGTGGCAGCAAGAGAATCAACCCCACCGCATCGGTGACAAAGCCGGGGACCACCAACAACAGCCCGGCCAACAAGAGGCACACTCCGTCGAGAATCTCTTTCGACGGCATGTTCCCCGTGGAGATCTGCTGTTGCATGCGCTTCCACACACGCAATCCTTCGCGCTTGACCACGAATGCTCCTGCTGCGGAAATGAAGAGCAGGAGTGCGATGGTGGGCAGAACGCCCAGCCAGCTCCCGATCTTGATGAGCGCGTAGATCTCTGCCAGAGGCAGGGCCACGAAAATCAGGAACAGGATGGCCACGGCTGGTCAGGCTAGCGAGTGAATCGCCGACGGGTAGGTTGACAGCGTGACAACGCAGCGGCCACCGTCGATCGACGCTCTTGCCCGACAGTTGGCGAACTCGTCGGCTCTTCCCCACGGTCTCCTCGTGCGTTGCGCCCGTCTGGCTGTCTCCGGAGCAGCGTCAGTCGACGAGATACCGGCAGCGGCGTTGCAGTTGGCCCACGGCATCGAGTTGTCACTCGTCCAGCCCGTCATCAACGCCACCGGTGTTCTGCTGCACACCAACCTGGGGCGCGCACCACTCGCGCCACGACATTTTCTCCTCGAGGGCAACGACCCCTCGGGCTTTCGCTC
Organism: Ilumatobacteraceae bacterium; assembly: GCA_044376595.1. Classification (GTDB taxonomy): domain Bacteria; phylum Actinomycetota; class Acidimicrobiia; order Acidimicrobiales; family Ilumatobacteraceae; genus F1-20-MAGs119. Next base: position 4,882 of record JBILKS010000077.1, read on the forward strand.
CACCACCCTCGAGTTCGAGTTGGCGTCGGGTACCCGGGGATCACGTCATACCGGAGTGGCCACGCTGATCTCCGAGCTCACCGGCGCCGAGGATGCAGTTGTGGTCAACAACAATGCCGCGGCCGTGCTGCTGGTTCTGGCCGCCACGTCGCAAGGACGCGACGTGGCCATCTCGCGCGGCGAGAGCGTGGAAATCGGTGGTGGCTTCCGCATCCCCGAAGTTCTCGAACAGTCCGGCGCTCGATTGGTGGATGTGGGCACTACCAACCGAACCCGCGTGTCCGACTATGCCAATGCGATTGCCAAGAAAGGCAACGACATTGCCACGATCATGCGCGTGCACCCGTCGAACTTCCACATCGACGGTTTCACCGAACAGGCACCCCTCGCGGAACTTGCAGGCCTCGGCGTACCGGTGATCTCCGACATCGGATCGGGTTTGATCGATGCCAACTGCCCGTGGATTTCCGGCGCACCACCCCAGTGGTTGTCGCAAGAACCCGCCGCCCGCCAGGCGCTCGAAGAAGGTGCGGCGCTCGTCACTTTCAGTGGAGACAAACTTCTCGGTGGACCACAGTGCGGCATCATCGCCGGTCGCGCCGATCTGGTGGCTGCATGCAAAAGACATCCACTCATGCGCGCACTTCGACCCGGAAGCCACGTTCTCATTGCGCTGCAACACGTGTTGTTGTCGTTCGCTGCGCGCACTGCGGTGCGCGACATTCCCTTCTGGTCCATGGCAACCGCGCCGCTCGCCGACATCCACCAACGTGCCGAACTACTGGCCCAGGCCGCTGGCGCGCAAGTGGTGTCGAGTACCGCGGTACCGGGAGCAGGAAGTACTCCGGGCGCCGAAATCGAATCGTTTGCCGTGTCCCTGCGCGGCGACCACTCGGCACAACTTCGCCGCCATCGTGTGCCGATTGTTGCGCGCACCGAGAGCAACGCCACTTTGTTGGATCTGCGATCCGTCAGCCCCGCCGACGATGCCGAAATCGGTGTCGCACTGCGGCAACTGAGCGAGAAGTCGTGACCGTCGTCGCCACGGCCGGACACGTCGATCACGGAAAGACTTCTCTCGTCCACGCTCTCACCGGCGTCAACAC
>JBILKS010000263.1:0-2764 GCA_044376595.1 Ilumatobacteraceae bacterium
CAACGACCTCGACACGATGTCCGAGACACGTGAGGCCCTCAACGAGGTTGCGTGCCGTGAGTTCTACTCCCCCGCCGATTCCCGAGCCGATCGGTCCGACGGGAGTCGACACGATGAGCACCGAGAGTGCCGTCACGAATATCCGACTTCCATCAGACACAGGCCGTGTGGCGGAGCGATTTGCCCGGCCAGCGTGCGATTTCCGCCGCGGAGAATGCCCAGCATCTCGCCGGCTTTGCGACGACCGAGGCCCACTTCGACCAACGTTCCCACGATTGCCCGAACCATCTGTTGACAAAAGGCATTGGCCCGGATGTCGAACTGCAGCACACCTTCACCTGCGTCACTCCACCGGGCAAGCGTGACATCGCGGAGCATCGATGGTGCCGTGCTGTGCCTGTTCGATCCGGATTGTTTGGGTCGACGACAGAACGATGTGAAGTCGTGCTGACCCACGAAGGCATCCGATGCCAACTGCATTGCCCTGAGATCGAGAGGCGCCGACACGTGCCAAGCGGTGCGCGTGAGGAACGGATCGGCGTACGGGGTGTTCAACACCGTGTAGCGGTACTCCCGCCACGTGGCCGAATAACGAGCATCGAAATCGTCGGCCACCCATTGCGCATCGCGGATGACGATGTTGGGCTCGAGCAATGCGTTGAGGCTCTTGTGCAGTTCGACCAGATCGACGGTGGCCGGAAGATCGAAACTCACCACCTGGCCCCACCCATGCACACCAGCGTCGGTGCGCCCTGCCGGACGAAGCGAAACGCGATGCCCAGTGATCTGACCGATCATCTCGCGCATCACTCCGGCAACAGTGGGCACGCCGGGATTGATGGCAAATCCGTTGAACGGTTCGCCTCTGTAGGCAATCAACAAACGAGCCCGCCGTAGGGCGGGCTCGTGAGTTTCGTTCTTCAGTTCACGGTCCATGTCACGTGATGAGAGAGAGCGTCGAGACGCCCGGCCGGTACTCAGACCAGCTCGATGCGCGCCATCGGTGCATTGTCACCGTGACGCTCACCCAACTTGAGGATCCGCGTGTAACCACCGTTGCGCTGGGTGTAACGAGGAGCAACCTCGGTGACCAACTTGTGGGTCATTTCCTTGTCACCGAGGTAACCCTGGATCTGACGAATGCGGTGAATGCGCATCGGGGACTCTTCTTGGGCCTTCTTTGCCTTGGTGATCAACTTCTCTGCGATCGGACGAAGAGCCTTGGCCTTGGCCTCGGTTGTGACGATTCCCTCGGCGGCGAACAACGACGCTGCGAGGTTGGCCATGAGAAGACGCTGGTGGGCGGCGCTTCCGCCGAAGCGCTTGGAGCGACGTGGTGTTGCGGGCATGGTGGTCCTTGCTTCCTAAATCCGTGTGTGCTGAGTCGTGATGTGATTACGGGCGAAGCGACAGGCCGCGCTCGTCGAGCTTGGCGATGACTTCGTCGAGGCTCTTTTGTCCGAAGTTGGTGATGTTGAGGAGATCGTCGTAGCTCTTCAACAGAAGTTCACCGATCGTGTTGACCTGGGCGCGCTTCAGGCAGTTGCGCGGACGCTCGGACAGGTCGAGGTCCTCGATGGGAAGGTCGAGGTCGGGCGAGCCGATGTTGGCACCCAAGACTTCGCCCAACTCGAGACCCTGCGGCTCGTCGGAGAGGCTTGCCACGAGATCGACGAGGGCGCGCAAGGTGGCACCGGCAGAGGACAATGCCTCGCGGGGCTCGATGCTGCCGTCTGTCTCGATGTCGAGAACGAGGCGCTCGTAGTTGGTGGACTGCTCGACGCGCGTGGGTTCGATGTCGAACATGACGCGACGCACGGGCGAGAAGATGGCATCGATGGGGATGACACCAATGACGCGATTCTCTGCATCACGATCACTGGAGACGTATCCGCGACCGCGCTCAACGGTGAGGTCGACGGCGAGGTGACCCTTGGCGTTGAGAGTTGCGATGACAACGTTGGGGTTGAGGATCTCGACACCGGTGGGAAGCGCAATGTCGGAGGCCTTGACATCAGCCGGGCCCTTGATGTCGAGACGAAGAACCACCGGCTCGTCGCTCTCGGAAACGATGACGATGTCTTTCAGGTTGAGGATGACTTCGGTGACATCTTCCGCGATGCCCTCGATGGTGTCGAACTCATGAAGTGCGGCATCGAAGCGCACGGTTGTGATTGCTGCTCCGGGGATGGAGGACAGCAACGTACGGCGCAGCGAGTTTCCGATGGTGTGACCAAAACCGGGCTCGAGCGGACCCACAGCGAAACGCTGACGGTTGTGCTCGGCGTCGCCGATTGCCTCGATTGTTGGGCGCTGAATGACGAGCATGCTGCTCTCCTTCGAATTTTCTTGTGACTTACTTCGAGTACAACTCGACGATGAGCTGTTCGCGGACGGGGATGTCGATGTGTTCGCGCTGCGGAAGATCGCGCACGGTGACCTGCTTGCCGCCGTCACCGGTTTCGAGCCAGCCCACGACCGAACGGTCGAGGACGTCGATGTTGTGCTGAACGACGATCATGTTGCGAGCCTTCGGGCTGAGGCTGATGACCATGCCCTTCTTGACGGTGAACGAGGCGATGTCGACGCGCTTGCCGTTGACCAAGATGAGGCCGTGGCTCACGAACTGGCGAGCCTGCGGGCGGGTGCTTCCCCACCCCGCGCGATACACGACGTTGTCGAGACGCTGCTCGAGGAGACGCAACAGGTTTTCACCGGTTGGTCCGGCCAGACGGTTGGCCTCTTCGTATGTCTTGCGGAACTG
>JBILKS010000224.1:0-3200 GCA_044376595.1 Ilumatobacteraceae bacterium
TCGTTCGAGAACGCCGTAGATGTACTTCGCCTTCTGCTTTTCCTGCAGCTGGGCAAGGTATTCACTGCCCTGTCCACGGCGACGCGTGCGACCGTGGTGACCGGGAGGGAACGGACGACGCTCGAGAGCCTTGCTTCCCTTTTCGTTTTCGTAGATGTTGACATTGAGGCGACGCGAAATGCGCACCTTTGGTCCGGTGTAACGAGCCATGACTTATGCCCTCTTGCGCTTGGGTTGACGGCAACCGTTGTGCGGCACCGGGGTGACGTCCTTGATTCCGGACACTTCGATGCCGGTGTTCTGGATGGAGCGAAGTGCGGTGTCGCGACCGGAGCCCGGTCCCTTCACGTGGACCTCGGCACGACGCAGACCGTGTTCCATTGCTGCACGGGCGGCCTTTTCGGCAGCCATCTGGGCAGCAAACGGAGTGGACTTGCGTGAACCCTTGAACCCAACGCCGCCGGACGAGGCCCACGAAATGACGTTGCCCTCGAGGTCGGTGATGGAGACGATGGTGTTGTTGAACGAACTCTTGATGTGCACGACTCCGACGGAGACGTGCTTGCGCTCGCGCTTGCGCGGGCGGCGCCCACCTGCTGCTGGCTTGGCCATTACTTCCTCGCTGCCTTCTTCTTGTTGGCGACGGTCTTCTTGGGACCCTTACGTGTGCGTGCGTTGGTGTGGGTGCGCTGTCCGCGAACGGGCAGGCCCTTGCGGTGACGCACTCCTTGGTAGCTACCGATTTCGATCTTGCGCTTGATGTCCTGCTGGACATCGCGGCGCAAGTCACCCTCGACGGTGAGGTTCGCGTCGACATACGCACGGATGCGGTTGACCTCTTCTTCAGTGAGGTTACGTACGCGCGTGTTGTGGTCGAGGCCGAGTTCCTTGCACATTTTGAGTGCAGTGGAACGACCCACTCCGAAGATATAGGTAAGGGCGATTTCCAACCGCTTCTCGCGGGGAATATCGACGCCTGAAATACGAGCCATTGATGCTTCCTTCTAATGTGCCGGGCTCAGCCCTGGCGCTGCTTGTGTCGCGGGTTTTCACAAATGACCATCACGTGTCCGTGACGACGGATGACTTTGCACTTTTCACAGATTTTTTTGACGCTGGGACGGACCTTCATGGCCTTCTCACTTGAATCGGTAGGTGATACGACCACGGGTGAGGTCGTAGGGGGTGAGCTCAACTTGAACCTTGTCGCCGGGCAGAATTCGGATGTAATGCATACGCATCTTCCCCGAGATATGCGCGAGTACCTGATGACCGTTTTCCAGCTCGACGCGAAACATCGCGTTGGGCAGGGATTCGGTGATGGTGCCCTCGAGCACGATCGCATCTTCCTTTGGTTTGGCCAGGAGAGACTCCTTAACTAAGAGGGTTGAAACTGGTAGGGACAAAATTCGTGACTGTCGGTGGGTTGGTGAGGCCCGGATACAGGTATCCCCCGACAGGGCAAAGAGAAATGCTATCGGTGACTGAGGGCAACACCAATGGGTCTCGGGGCTTCATTTGGCCGCCGTATCGATCTCTTGGGTGATCCGCCGGAAAACCTCGTCGGGGCTGCCCACCCCATCGACCTCGCGGAGGCGGCCTGTTCGGCCATAGAACTCGATGAGTGGGGCTGTCTGGGTCTCGTAGAGGTCGAGGCGCCGATTGATCGACTCCGGGGTGTCATCGTTGCGTTGGACCACGTCTCCGCCGCAGGTGTCGCAAGTCCACGGCGACGGGTCCGAGCCGGTGGCTGTGTAGTTGGCTCCACAGTCGCGACACACACGCCGGGCGCTGAGGCGGCTGAGCACCAGATCTCGCGGTACCACCAGATCGACGACGATGGAAAGTGGATGGGCCGCGGCAATCTCGTCGAGCGCTACGGCTTGCGCCACAGTGCGTGGAAATCCGTCGAGCAGATAACCGCGCTGCTGGGCATCGGGCTTGGACAAGCGCTCGCGCACAACTTCGACGATCAGCTCGTCGCTGACGAGCCTGCCGTTGCCGATGATCTCGGCGACACTCTTGCCGAGTGGCGAATCTTCGCGCACAGCGGCACGCAACATGTCGCCGGTGGAGATGTGCGGAACCACGTAGTGCCGCGACAAACGGAGACATTGCGTTCCCTTACCCGCGCCTTGTCGGCCGAGTAGGACGATACGGGCTCCGCTGGTCATCCGATTTCCTTGAAGTTGTCAACGACGCCGAAGCGTCACTTCAAGAAGCCCTCGTAGTTTCGCAACATCAACTGACTGTCGATCTGACGCATCAACTCAAGCGCCACGCCCACTGCAATGAGCACTGTGGTGCCGGCAAATGCAAACGTCTGCACGTCGCCTGCCCACAAGATGATGTAAGGCAGGATTGCGATGAACGCAACGAACAGCGCTCCGGGCAACGTGATGCGGTTGACGGTCTTTGCGAAGTAGCGCTCGGTTTGCGGTCCGGGACGAATGCCGGGAATGAAGCCGCCCTGACGACGCAACTGATCTGCCTGCCGAATCGGATCGAAGGCAATGGAGTTGTAGAAGTAGGCGAAAGCGACGATGAGTACCGAGAAAACCGAGATGTACAGCAAGTTCTGGCTGTTGATCAGGTAGTCGTTCACGAAGCCGGCAATGGATCCTCGCCATCCCTCGGCACTTCCCAACATGTTGGAAACGAGTACGGGAAGAAGCAGAACCGACGACGCGAAGATGATGGGAACCACTCCGGCCTGGTTGACCTTGAGGGGGATGTAGGTGTTCTGGCCGCCGTACATACGCCGACCAACGACGCGCTTGGCAAACTGAACCGGGATGCGCCGTTGACCCAACTCGACGCGAACCACGGCCGCAATGATGGCAATGGTTACCGCAACAAGCACTGCGAACACGATGAACTTCTTGCTCTGCAGGATGGAGTAGTAGCTGTAGGGCAGGCCCGACACCACCGAGGCGAAGATCACGATGGACATACCCTGTCCAATGCCGCGCTGGCTGATGAGTTCACCAATCCACATCAAGAACGCCGTACCTGCCACCAAGGACGGAATCACCAACAGGGCACGTGGCATGAAGGGATCGAGCAACACCACGTCGGGCGCCTGGGTGGCGGCACCGAAGAAGGCCGAACCACGACCCTGACCGAAAATGAACGTGAGTCCGGCGCCCTGGAGAGTGGCGATTCCAATGGCAACATAACGAGTCCACTGCGTGATCTTG
>JBILKS010000079.1:0-5969 GCA_044376595.1 Ilumatobacteraceae bacterium
ACTCCCAGCGCAGTGAGCAACTTGGGCAACGGACGGCGACGAGATGCGTCGATGCCGGCGAGAAGTTTTTGTGCGCTGATCTTGCCGAAGCCTTCGATCTGCATCAACTGTTCTTCGGTGAGCGCGTAGATGTCGCCCGCGTCCTCGACAAAGCCGGCATCAGACAATGCGAACACCGTGCGCTCACCGAGACCTTCGATGTCCATTCCACCGCGCGATGCGAAATAGATGATGCGTTGATCGCGTTGGTACGGACACGATGGTTCGACACAGCGAGTGTCTGCCTCGCCTTCGGCCTGCACCAACTCCGTTTCCAGTGGGCACGGACACATTTCGGGAAACTGCCACGGTTCGCACTTCGCCGGACGTTTGGCCAATACCGGACCCACGACCTCGGGGATCACGTCGCCGGCCTTGCGCACGATCACGGTGTCGCCGGGCCGGACATCTTTGGCCGCGACCTGAGCCCGATTGTGCAATGTGGCCATTCCCACGGTGGAGCCACCCACAAAAACAGGCTGAAGTACGGCAAAGGGCGTGACACGGCCGGTTCGGCCCACGGAAATCTGGATGTCTTGCAGAATCGTGGTGCGCTCTTCCGGCGGGAACTTGAAGGCAATGGCCCAGCGTGGTGCACGGCTGGTGAAACCGAGGATTTCACGTTGCGCGAGAGAGTCGACCTTCACCACTGCACCGTCGATCTCGTAGCCGAGAGTTCCGCGCTGGCCTTTCCAAGTGTGGCAGAACGCAACGACATCGGCGAACGAATCCAACTTGACGATGGATGGGTTGACAGGGAAGCCGAGGCCCGCCAAGTAGTCGAGCGACTCCTTGTGTGAAGAGAACGCGGGAACACCCTGCGTCTCGCCGAGTTGGTACGCCCAGAATGACAACTCTCGCTGTGCAGTGATGGCAGGGTTCTTCTGACGCAGACTTCCGGCACCGGCATTGCGAGGATTCGCAGGAACGGGCTCGGGTTTGCGGCCCGCCGCAACACGTTCGGTGTTCTCGGCTTCTTTGGCGGTGCGCAACTTTTCGAATGCGGCAATCGGCATGTACACCTCGCCTCGCACTTCGAGAACAGCAGGGGTCTCGCCCTTTTTCACGATCAACTTCTTCGGCACCGCGGCGATGCTGGCAACGTTGGCCGTGACATCTTCGCCGACCTTTCCGTCGCCGCGAGTGGCGGCCTGTACCAGTTCGCCATTTTCGTAACGAATACTGATCGCCAGACCATCGATCTTCAGTTCGCACACATACTCGGTCGTGTCGCCGTTCAGCCCTTTCACGACGCGCTCATTCCAGGCGCTCAACTCGTCTTCGTCCATGGCGTTGTCGAGGCTGGTCATGGGCACCGAGTGCGTGACAGGCGCGAACGTGGTGAAGATGGCGGCACCCACGGTTTGGGTGGGTGAATCCTGACTGGCCAACTCGGGGTGTTCGGCTTCGAGTGTGGCGAGCTCACGAACGAGGTGGTCGTATTCGGCGTCGCTGATGTCGGGATTGTCGAGGCCGTAGTAGGCCTGATTGTGGTGGGCAATCTGATCACGCAGGTCGGCGATGCGTTGGGCCACCGAATCGCGCTTTTTCGAACTGCCCTTGGCCACGGGTTCACGGTACCAATCGGATAGAACAGAGAACGCATGAAACAGTCGCCCGCCACCGTTCTCTTGTGGGCAGCCCGCGTGGCATGGGTGGCACTGGCATTGGTGCCCAACGCCCTCGATCACACCAGCACCGTCTTCGTGGGTGCCGCATGGGCGGTATGGGCCGTGGGGATGCTGGCCGTGGTCTGGCAAAGCCCACTGTCGCTCACCGCGATTCGCACCTTGGCACCGCTCGGCGCGGGCGGTCTCGCCGCGGCGCTGATTTTCCACGACAACCCCAGTGGCTCCGACATCGCGTGGTCGCTGTCGGGGATTGCGTGTGCCGTTGCGGTGATGGTGTGCGTGTTCCTCCCCTATTACGCGGCCGTGCACATTCAGGCCTCTGCCTACGGCGCCGAAAAACGCTTCCCGCTGCGCGTTCCCGTCCCTTTGGTGGCGCCGATGATCGTGGCGTGGGCCACAACTGTCGGGCTGCTCACCGGATCATTGTTCGCCTTTGTCGCCTCGGTGTGGTGGCTGGGTGTACTCCTTGCCGTGGCAACTCTTGGAGTGAGTCGCATCGTGCTCGAACGCATGCATCGATTCTCGCGTCGATGGCTGGTGGTTGTTCCGGCAGGCGTTGTGGTTCACGACCATTTGCTGCTGGCAGAAACGTTCATGGCCAAGGCCACCAACGTTGCGAGCGTCACCATCACCGGAGCACCCGGCGATGCTCTGGATCTCACCGCTGTGGCCCGTGGCGCGGTGATTGTCGTACAGCTGCGCGACACCGAAGACGTGACTCTGAGTCCGTATCTGGCCAAGTTGTTGGGGGTTGCCGACGTGGTGCACACCCGCGCCTATGCGGTGGCACCCACATTGGCTGCCCAAGCGCTGGCCGCACTGACCAGACCACCGGCCACCACGTAGGAATCCGTGGTGTCGTAGAGCACGGCACTTTGCCCCGGCGCAATACGGCGATGCTCTTGGTGCAGTGTCACCTCAACCCGTGAGTCGTCGACGATCTCCACCGTGCAGGGCAACGAGGTGCCATGGGCGCTGCATTGCACGCGATAGTCGCCCGCTGCGGGCGAACCGCCGGCCCACACCATGTGGCCCAGCGCCAGACCCGTGCGCATCAGATCACTCTCGGTTCCCACCACCACGGTGCGTGCGGCGGTGTCGACGTCGACCACGAAGCGCTTGGCTTCGGTCTTGTGCAGGCCGAGACCGCGACGCTGACCGATGGTGACCATCTCCACTGCTTCGACTGCACCCACTTCATTGCCCTGGGTGTCAACCACCTTGGCGGGATGAAAGGGAATGCGATGTCCGAGAAATGTCTCGCGTCCACCTGTCGAAGTGATGAAGCACACATCTTGGCTGTCGGGTTTCGATGCAGTGCGCAGACCGAGTTGTCGTGCAATCTCCCGAACCTGCACCTTTGTCATGTCGCCCACGGGAAACAGTGTTCGTTCCAGTTCGCGACCAGCCAGCATGTGCACCACGTAGCTCTGGTCTTTGGCGGGGTCTTCGCCACGAAACACACGCGGAACACCGGGAGACACCTCGGAGATGCGCGCGTGATGGCCGGTGGCAACCGCATCGAAGCCCAGGGCATCGGCGCGCTCGGTGAGGCGCGAGAACTTGAGGCTGCGATTGCATTCGATGCACGGGTTGGGCGTCACGCCCGTTGCATGGGCATCGACATACGGCGCCACCACGTGACGGTTGAAATCTTCGGTGAAGTTGAACACGAGATGATCGATACCGAGCTGCTGTGCCACACGACGTGCGTCGTCGACATCGGAAACAGAGCAGCAGCCCGTGTCGCTCTCGCCACCCCAGAGACGCATGGTGACACCGACAACGTGATGTCCCTGCTGCTGCAACAAGGCGGCGGCAACCGAGGAGTCGACTCCCCCGGACATGGCCATCAGCACCTTCATGAAAACAACTCTACGGGCGTGCGCGCTCGCGCAGCCGGCGCACAGCCGAACCGACGATGTCGACGGCCCGCGAGACCTCGTTCGAGGTGGTGGCGTGCCCCAAACTGAGCCTCAGTGCACCCATGGCACGCTCGCGGGGCACCCCCATGGCAGCCAGCACGTGCGACGGCTCCATGGCGCCACTGGCACACGCAGACGCGGCTGAAGCACAGAGGTTCGACTCGTCGAGGAGGTACAACAACGCTTCGTTCTCGACACCCTCGACACAGAGATGCGCAATACCGGGAACTGTTGCGGATGCGGGCAGGGTTGCCGCGATCCCGCCGAATGCCTCCAACCCCGAAACCAGTCGATCGCGCAACTCGGCTACGCGATGGCATTCGACTTCGCGTTGGCCGGCCGTGGCCACCAATGCAGCCGCAGTGGCCGCAATTCCAGCCACGTTGTGCGTTCCGCTGCGGCGATCACGTTCTTGTCCCCCACCCAGGATCAATGGCTCGAGTTGTACGCCGTTGCGCAGGTACATGACCCCCACACCTTTCGGACCACCAAACTTGTGCGACGACAGCGTGAGTACGTCGACGAGCCGCGTGATCTCGGCGAGATCCAACCAGCAAGCCGCCTGAACAGCGTCGGTGTGCAACACCGCACGTGGCGCAACTCGGCGCACCAGGCGCGACACATCGGCCAGTGGCGTAATGCTGCCGACTTCGTTGTTGACTGCCATCACCGACACCACGGGCACAATGTCCCTGGCCGTCAGTCCCACAAGAACCGATTCGAGTTGTTCGAGATCGATAGCCCCGAACTGATCGACGCCGACAACAGTTCCACGACCGTCCTTTGCGCAGTACTCGACACAATGCAGTACGGCATGGTGTTCGGCCGCGCTGCACACTGCATGCCCGTTCAACCTGCGCACCGCACCGAGGATTGCGGCATTGTCGCCCTCGGTGCCGCCTCCGTTGAAGATGACTTCGCCGGGCAGACATCCCAACACTCCGGCCACCGCATCGCGTGCCTCATCGAGCACCTGTCGTGCCTGGCGGGCAAAACGGTGGGAACCCGACGGGTTGGCGAACAATCCGCTGAGGTAGGGCTGCATTGCAGCAACTGCTTCGGGGCGCATGGCGGTGGTGGCCGCATGATCGAGATAGATCAGATCGCCTGTCGTTTGGCTGGCCACGTCTTCAATATATGGGTCCGATCTCTTCGCGCGTTTCTCGGACACGATCTGCTGTACTGGGTTGGTGAATCACGAGGACCCCGCGGCCTACGGCGACACCTTCGCCGACGTCTACGACGACTGGTACGCCAACGTCACCGACGTTGCTTCCACTGTGGACACCTTGGTACGCCTGTCGGGAGGAGGGAGTCTGCTGGAGTTGGGCGTGGGAACCGGACGGATCGCCCTGCCGCTGGCACGACGACTCGGTGGCAGCGCCCGAGTGGTGGGCGTCGACGCATCGCCCGACATGATGAACCGATTCCGTGCGAAGTTGGCGTCCGAACCCGACCACGTGAGCAGTCGCGTGGAACCGCGTCTTGGCGACATGAAAGACGCCGTCCCGGGCCGATTGTTCAGTGTGATTTTTTGCACCTTCAACACCTTTTTCAATCTTCCCAGTGCGGCCGCCCAACGCGAGTGCCTGCGCAATGCAGTGTCCAACCTTGCCCCCGGTGGCGCGGTGGTACTGGAAACGGCGGTGTTTCCGGATCTCGCCGAACCCGGTGAGCGCACAGAGACCCGTACGCGACCCGACGGCACTGAGGTGCACAGCACAAGTCGCATTCTGGACGACAGCAACGGCGAGCGGATCGCCGAGGGACTTTTCTCCGACGACCAAGGACGCTCCTGGCCCTGGCGGATCTGCTTCGCCAGCCCGCGCCAGATCGACGACATGGCCCGGGATGCAGCCGACCTCGTTTGCACCGATCGATGGGAGAACTTCGGACGGCAACCATTTGTCTCGTCCAGTTCTCGGCAAGTGTGCGTGCTGAGACGTAGGCTGTGATCATTGTGAGTCAACTACGTCTGAACCCGTTGACCGGCCGTTGGGTGACACTGGTGGCCGATCGAGCCAAGCGTCCCACCGACTTCGCCCCACGCCAACTTCAAGTGGAGTCCGACCCCAGTCGTCCGTGCCCCTTCTGCCCGGGCAACGAAGAGGCAACTCCACCCGCGCTCGAACAGGTCGACAGCGAAGGTCGCTGGACATTGCGTGTCGTTCCCAACCTTTACCCGGCCTTCGACGGAATGGGCGCACTCACCGTGCGCAACCTCGGCCCGGTGCACACCATGGCCGATGCCAGCGGCATCCACGAGGTCTTCGTCATCACGCCCGATCACACCGCACGAGTCGGAACATTCACCGACGAAGTGATTCGCGACGTGATGACCGCCCTCAAGCGTCGTTTCGAAGAGCACGCCCGC
>JBILKS010000080.1:0-5967 GCA_044376595.1 Ilumatobacteraceae bacterium
ATCTAGATTTGGCTGTCGTGGGGCGGAGACGGCATTGGATGCACCGACTCGTGCATGCTGTGTGGGCACGGTCCGCGCTGTGGGGCGCGATCGGACCCGATACGCCCCTCGGACGTCGATTCGGGCGTTTCGGAAGAGGCAGCATCATCTGTTTCCCGCAGACCACGATCTACAACGTCGAGTACATCGAGATCGGTGCGGACACCATGATCGGTCCGCACGTGGCCCTCTCGGCCGGAATGGTGCCGGGTCAAGAGTGCGTGAGTACTCCTGTGGTGCGGATCGGGGATCGTTGTCTGATAGGGCGCGGGAGCGGAATCGTGGGTCACTTTGCCATCGACATTGGCAACGATGTGTGGACGGGTCACAACGTGTACATCACCGACCAAAATCACGGGTACGAAGACGTCTCCCGACCGATCTCGCAGCAAACCCAGCCCGAGCAACCGGTGGTGATCGGTGACGGAAGCTGGATCGGTTACGGTGCCGTGATCCTGCCGGGTGCTCGTATCGGAAAACACGTGGTGATCGGAGCCAACTCGGTGGTGACAGGCGAGATACCTGACAACTCGGTAGCGGTTGGCAGCCCGGCACGGGTGATCAAACGCTATGACCCGGGACTTGAGACCTGGGTGAAGGTGTCACACTGACAAGTCGACGGGCGCCTGGCATGCTGGCATCCGGTTCGCCACTGCGAAGGTCGAGACTTTTTCGCTGAGGGGGAGCCCTTCGATCATCGATTCGGCGAATGGATCATTCGATCCGGTGCGGAGAATGTCTGCGTACTCACGGCGATCCTGGATATACGTGCGGTAGTCGGCAATCCAGAGAGGAACTATTGCCTTCCCTTTGGCGTCGCTCACGGGTTGTTGTGCGATGTCGTTGATGGCCGATTCCAAAGTGTCTGTGGCCTGATCGACGATGTCCGCCCGCTGGGTGAGGGCATCTTCGCCCGCATCCTGGATCTTGCGCATGTCGACCAACTCTGATCGTTCGAGCCGAGCCTCCATGCACCGAGCCTCAGCGAAGTCTTGCCATCGTTTATCGCCGATGAGGTTTACCGATTCTTTGCTGGCAAAGACGAACGCGTACACCCACATCGCCGCGAGGAGGGCGCAGATCACTCCCAAGCCGATGCGCACGAGGCGGCGAGAAATCATGAGGATCTCGGCCTGTAGGAGAATGCCAAGTGAAGGACAGCCGCGCCCACGCCGAGAATCAGGGTGGTCCAGAGTCCCCACAAAGAGTCGTAGGACACTCCCAAGGCGTTGTCGAGTGACGCCCGGCCACCGCCAAGCGCGCCGAGGGCCATCGCAGATAGGCCCAGGACGGCGCAATATTCCCATCCCTGACCTTCGTTGAAGATGAAGAAGCCGTTCTTCCTGTGCGCCACAACAATGGCTACGAGCATTGTGGAAACGAGACCGGCGGCGGCGGTGGGCACCAACAGCCCCAGCACGAGCAACACACCAACCCCGACCTCGGTTGCCGCGGCCATTCGCGCCTGAAGAGCCGGCCAACGCATGCCGATGGAGCCAAACCACCCGGCAGTTCCGGCCAGTGCCTGGCGAGACTTCGCCTTGTTCCAGCCGTGCAGCCCGATACAGACTCCGAGAGCGACACGCAGAATCAACGCAGCCATGTCAGAACTGTTCACGCACGACACGCTAGATGGTCATGGCTCCGAACGACAATCGGGCTGATAGAACACGTCCATGCCGTCGAATGGAGCCGTGTTTCGGGTGGTCCGAGCGCAACGGCTCATCGCCACTTTGATTCGTCGTCACCGGAAGCCGTTCATCGTGGCCGTCGCCGGGGCTGCGGTCTATGCCACTTGCACGGTTTTGTCGTCGATGGCAATACGCCGCGTGGTGGACGACGTCTTGAAGCCACGATTCGAGGACGGATCCGTAGCCAACGCGACGCTTCTCGGATCGCTTTTCTTGGTGGTGATCATCGGACTTGTTCGAGCCGCGGGAGTCGTGGTGCGACGTTCTTTTGCAGGAATTGCCGAGTGGAGAGCCGCAGGATCGTTTGCCGGTGATGTGGTGCAGCGAATTTCGTCACAGCCCGTGACGTGGTTGTCCCGGAAATCCACTGGCGACGTCGTGGCGCGACTCAGTACCGACACCGAAGCTGCCGTCTCTGTCCTGGCTCCTTTGCCATTTGCATCGTCGGTGGTGGTGATGCTCGCAGTTGCCGCAGTCCTGATGATTCTGACCGATCTGGTGATGGGTCTGATTGCCCTGGTTCTGTTGCCCTTGGTCCTGCTGCTGAATTTGCTGTACCAAGCGCGCGTCGATCACCACTATCAGGATGCACAACTCGAACTGGGCAATCTTTCGTCTGCTGTTCACGAGAGCTTCGACGGAGTCACGGTTGTCAAGGCGTTCGGAGCCGAGGAGCGTGAATCGATTCGACTCTCACGTGTTGCGGGCCGATTGCGCAACGCCCGCATCGAACTCGTCCGTCTCCGTGCCACGTTCGAAACGATCCTCGATGCGCTGCCCAGTCTCGGCATCATCGTGCTCTTGCTGGTTGGCGCCTTGCGCATAGAAGCCGCCAAGTTGTCTGTAGGCGAACTCACGAGCTTCGTGTATCTCTTCACCCTGATTGCATTTCCCTTGCGGCTCATTGGCTACGCATTGTCTGAGTTGCCACATTCGCAAGCTGGTCTGGACCGCGTCGAGGAACTTCTTTCCGAGCCGCTCGAAGACCAACCGAATATCGCGGTGGCATCCAGCGGTGTGGCTATTGCGCTCGGCGGGGTGACCGTTGGTGGCATCCTTGTCGGAGTGAGCCTGGCAGTGGCACCGGGAGAACGTGTGGCAGTTGTCGGGCCGACCGGATCAGGAAAATCCACTTTGGTTCGAGTGCTGTGCGGAACGCTTGCCGTCGATGACGGCACTGTTGAAATCATCGATGGCGGGGTAGCGGTCGTGTTTCAAGAGCCCTTTCTTTTTGCCCAAACCATTCGGCACAACCTCACCATGGGACGTCCGCTGTCGGATGAGCAGATTTGGTCTGCCCTGGAACTGAGCAAGGCGGATTCGTTCGTACGTGATCTTCCGGGTGGACTCGAGACTGTCGTTGGTGAAAGGGGAGTCGGGCTGAGTGGCGGCCAGCGCCAGCGTCTCGCGTTGGCGCGAGCTGTAATGGCGGGTCGTCCGATCTTGCTTCTCGATGACACAACTTCTGCTCTCGACCCGACGACAGAGGCCGACATCGTCGGTGCACTGATGGACTTCAGTCCCCACACAACCTTCGTGATCGTGGCTTCGCGCCCCTCCACCATTGCCTTGGCCGAACGCGTCGTGTTTCTTGTCGATGGCAAGGTGGCGGATACGGGTGGGCATGTCGAGTTGATGGCCCGCAACGCCGCCTACAGAGGCATGATCGAGGCATTCGAGGTGGATCGTGAAGTCTGAGACCACTTTCGGAACAATCGGCAGAGGTTTGGCGGAGTCGCCCGCCATTCGCCGTGGCCTCGGGGTGACACTCTTGCTGGCTGTGATGGGCACTGGAACCCGCGTGGTGGTGCCGATCCTGATCCAACAGGTGATCGACCGCGGCTTTGACAATGGTCGGGTCAACACCGGCACGGTTGTGATGCTGTGTAGCGGGGCAGCTGGATTGGTATTGGTGACGGCCATGGCCATGCGAACAGCAATTCAGCGTCTGGGGGTGCGCAGTGAAGAGGCTTTGTATGGATTGCGTGTTCGTCTCTTCGAGCACATCCATCGACTGAGTCTCATGCACCACAACGAGGAGAAAAAAGGCGCCCTGGTTGCCAGGGTCACCGGAGACATCGAAACTCTCAGCCAGTTCTTTTCCTGGGGTGCCCTGTCGTGGGTTCTGCAGGGCTCGCTGATGATTGTCATCGCAATCATCATGATTGCGTACAACTGGCTCCTTGCCATCGTCGCGTTTGCGATCTCCCTGCCACTGTTCTGGGCGCTGCGGCGCGTCCAGAACAGGCTTGCTCGGGCGTATTCGGAGGCACGCGAGGCAAATGCCGACGTCCTCGGGCGTGCTGCCGAGTTCGTTTCGGGCGCCGAAACCCTCGCCGCATACGGGGCGAGAGATGAAGCACGGGATGCGATTGAAGCTGCCTTCGCACATCGTTACGCCCGACAAATTCGTGCGGGGGTTCTCGGGGCTTTCCTCTTTCCGATCGGTGAGGTTTTTGCAGTTTTCACCATTTCGGGAGTTGTGGTCACAGGCGTGGCCCTCGGACCGGATTCGGGTCTCACATTCGGAGCCATGGTGGGCTTCGTGTTTCTCACATATCGATTCCTCGAACCCATCTCTGAGTTCACCGAGATCATCGATCAAACCCAGGCGGCTGCGGCAGGTCTCCGCCGCATTATCGAGGTGTTGGACACTCCTGCAGGGCCACCCGAGTCTTTGGACCCTCGCCCTTTGCCGTCACATCCATTGGACATCGCGATTCGGAACGTCTGGTTTGCCTATCCACCCCTCCACGGCAGTGAAGATGCAGTGTCTGCGGTCGCCGACACCGACCCCTTCGTGTTGCATGATCTCAATGTGTCGATCCCGGCGGGTCAACACATCGCCGTCGTGGGTACTACTGGCTCGGGTAAGTCAACTCTCGGTCGACTGATTGCTCGATTGATCGATCCATCCACCGGCGCGGTCATGTTGGGGGGAGTGCCTCTCACCGAGGTTGCAAATGTTGAGCTGCGACGGAGGCTGGTCTTCGTGCCACAAGAGCCGTTCCTGTTCGACGGAACCATTCTTTCCAATCTCCAGTTTGTGAGGGAGAGTGTGTCGCTGCAGGAGTGCGAACGCATCGTTGACGTTCTCGGTCTCGCGGAATGGATCGATTCGATGGAGCATGGTTTGCTCACGGAGGTGGGAGAACGTGGAGGTGAACTCTCTGCCGGCGAGCGCCAACTTGTTGCATTGATGCGAGCCGCCCTTGCAGACCCAGAGATTCTCATCCTCGACGAAGCGACCTCGTCCGTGGATCCGGTGTTCGAGTTGCGAATGTCACGGGCTTTTGAAACTTTGTCGGCGGGTCGTACGACGGTCGCCATTGCGCACAGATTGAGTACTGCACAGCGCGCGGATCGCATTCTGGTGATGGAAGAAGGTCGGGTCGTCGAGGACGGCCATCACGAGGAATTGTTGGACGCGGCATCGAGATATGCCGAAATGTTCGCGGCATGGGTGGCCGCAACCTCCCATTCGTGAGCGGTATCGTTGTTGGTTGTTGATGAAGCGGTGCTGCCAATGAAAAGGACCTCTGCCTTCGGTGTCGCCGGGTCGTTGGTGGCCTCGTTGGCGCTTGTGTCGTGCAGCGCCGGCGCCGTCGAGCGTGATGCCATTTGCGAGCGCGGACCCGCTTTGGAACTTGCCGTTGCTCGAACAGGGGAACTCCGGAACGAGGCACTCGCGCTGAACGCAGACGTTCTTCGCAATCAGTTGCAGGAGGACGTGCAGATCCTTCTGGTGGCTTCCGACGTGGCACCCGAGAAACTGGCAATGGACCTTTCCACCATGACGGGTCGCCTCCAAGGTCTCTACGCAGCATACGAATTCACCGGATGGGACCAGTCGAAGGCGGCGTCGGACGACGAGGTTGTGGAATCCCTCGAGAATCTCGACAGCCCGAACTCGCGGCGGCACCTCGAGAGAATCGGAGAATTTTTGGTGGAGGAGTGTGACACCGAACCGATCACCGATTCGCCACCACCCGACAGTGTGGTTGTCGAGGTGGGGCCGTCCACTTCAATTGCCACCGTGCTTCCCGATCGCGAGACACCTGATGCACCCATTGCAAGCGCCCATATTGCTTTGGGGCGTGTACTGGCCGAGTCGCGTGGAATACCCATCGACGACGCGAAGGCACAGTGTCTGGGTCGCGAAGTCGAGGGAATCACCGGTGCCGAACAGGCCACCAACCCGGAGCAATACGAGCGCGCCTACGACGATGCGTTCGTC
>JBILKS010000006.1:0-17108 GCA_044376595.1 Ilumatobacteraceae bacterium
TCACCGCCAAGCCGAACAAACTCGTTGTCGACCCCGGTGACCCACGGGCACGCAACTCCGGGCGCTTCTCGTGCGAGGGCCCCGGCCAGGCCTGGCGCGAGGCCGACGGCGACGCGGGGCGCAGTTCATGCATGCACACGTACAGGCACGGATTGATACGCAGTTCAGGATCGGTATCCATCCAGTGGTCGATTTCGTGGAAGTCGAACATGAAACGAGGCGGCCGCCTTCCCACGGTTCACACCACCCGACGGGTTCCCGTCTCGGTTGCCGAGATCCAAGCCCTGGTCAATGAGTGAGAGCCCGAGCCTGACAAATACGTCGAAACGATCAGCGGTCAACGGGAGAAATGATCACTGGAAAATGTGTAGCAGGGGTTCCCGTCTCCGTGTGGCTCCTATACGCTCACACCTGTAATCACTCAAGAAATGAGAAAGCAATGCCAATCGGTACCGTGAAGTTCTTCAATGACGAAAAGGGATACGGATTCCTTTCCCGCGAAGACGGCGAGGACATTTTCGTTCACTTCTCCAACATTGAAGGCAGCGGTCGTCGCACCCTTCTGTCGGGCCAGCAAGTCGAGTTCGAACTCGGCGAGGGCCGCAAGGGCGTCGAAGCGCACAACGTTCGCGTCGTCTAGTTTCGCGTCGCACCAATCAGCGGACGCAGTCAGCTTCTCGCGGGTCGGTGCCACACTGCACTAGTGGGTTCCACACGAAGAAACTTCTCCGTGTCCCCGCCAACTTCAACGCTGGCTTCGCAGTCAGCAATCACGCTGTGGTCGTCGTAACTCTCTGATGCTTCGTGCATCGAGAGCGGCGGCCACACGAGCGTTATGCGACCCGTTTGCTCCACGTTGGTGGCCGTGCGCTGTCCGATGCGAAAACGAAAACCCGTCGAGGTCGCCTCGCAGACCACCGCCCTGAGGTGTGCCACTCCGTCGGATCCTGCGCTGGCCACGTATGCAAACGGCCGCCGAAGCACGGCATCGGCCAGATCTTTCGGGTCGATCTGCACACTCACATGCCCAACTTACAGTGATCGAACTGCACTGAACGTATAGTTGCGCCGTGACTTCCTCCCGCGACTCGATCATCCTTGAACGTCGCTTCGTCAATGCACTTGCCGCAATGAACGACGCCGACATCACCGCCGCCGCCCTTGCCCTCGACGACGACCTTCGTGATGTCCTTGCCCAGGTGGCGGGCCTATCGTCCGACGCCTTCGATGACGAGGCCACGCTGTGCGAGAAGATTCGCGACGGAGCCAAGCGTCGGCGTTGTGCGGGTGACGTTGGTGTGGTGCTGTGCGAACCATGCACCCAACACTCCATCGAGATCCTGGGATCCACCTCCGACGATCCGTCGCTCGACGATCTGAACGCCATTCTTCCGGAGATCATCGAGAAGTTCGGACTGCCCGTGGTCAAGTTGATGGTGATCCAGTACTCCCTGTCGCTGGTGGGTTTCAAGAAACTCATCCAAGCCGACGAACGTTTCGCGCTTCCGGTCTCGCAGAGCCCCATGGCTCAACTTCGCGTCATCGACGAAGAGGCTCAGGCCGCCAAACGCGCAGCGCGCAAAGAGCGCAAAGCCGGGCAGAAGAACAAGAAAAAGTAGGTTTCGCCGCTCAGTTGCGGCCCAACACGCGATTTGGCACGAGAACGATTGCCACGCGCCTCGCCGTGGCCGGATCGAATGCCGAACCATCGGGATATCCGTGTTTGCGGACGACTTCGTCTCTCACTGCCATGTCGGGGTCGTCGATCACCTGCAGGTCGCCACGCAACTCCACGTAGTGGGAGGGGTTCACAGGGTCGATCAGGCTGAACGACCCCCGCCCGGCTCGAACGGCATTGACGTGCTTTTGGCGCCCGGCATGGGTGCTGACCCAGATCCGGCCCTCTTTCCAGAGGAACCACACCGGTGTCGCATTCGGCATCCCGGTGGCGTCGGCAATGCACAACGTGCCGGTTGCCGCTTCGCCAAGAATCCGTGCGGCGTTCTCCGAGAGTTGAATCTGGTCGGATTGTTTCGGCAGATTTGCGATCTTGTGAGCTTCCATGACGCCTTTTCAGCCCCCCTTTTCCTCTCACTACTATGGCGTGTGAAGGGCTGAACAATTCGTAAAGCCCGCACGACAGGGAGACAGGGGACGCGCAATGGCGAACATTGTGAAAGCAGCGCTGCTGCAAACGGATTGGCCCGGCACCAAAGAGGCCATGATCGACAAACACGAGGCCGCAGCACACGAGGCCGCCAAACAAGGCGCCCAGGTCATGTGTTTCCAGGAACTCTTCTACGGCCCGTACTTCTGCCAGGTTCAGGACCCCGAGTACTACGACTACACCGAGTACATCCCCGATGGCTCCACAACGAAGCGATTCCAGTCGATCGCAAAGGAACTCGGCATGGTTCTGGTCTTGCCGATGTACGAGATCGTTCAGCCCGGCGTGTACTACAACACCGCAGCCGTGATCGATGCCGACGGCAGCTACCTCGGGAAGTACCGCAAGCAACACATCCCCCAGGTCAAGGGTTTCTGGGAGAAGTTCTACTTCAAGCCCGGCAACGGCGGTTATCCCGTCTTTGACACTGCCGTCGGGAAAGTGGGCGTGTACATCTGTTACGACCGCCACTTCCCCGAAGGTTGGCGTGCTCTCGGCGTGAACGGTGCCGAGATCGTCTTCAATCCATCAGCCACCCATCGCGGGCTCTCCGAGTACCTCTGGCGCATCGAACAGCCCGCATCCGCCGTGGCCAACATGTACTACGTGGGTGCAATCAACCGCGTCGGCATCGAACCTCTCGGCGAAAACGATTTCTACGGCCAGTCGTATTTCGTGGACCCCGAGGGCAAGTTCGTGGGCGAAGTGGGCGACCCCTACAAGCCTGAGCTGATCGTGCGCGATCTCGACATGGACAAGATCAAACAGGTTCGGGATCGATGGGCCTTTTATCGGGATCGTCGCCCCGACGCATACGGCGACCTCACGGAGAATCAACTCGGCGGCTGACAAGACTGAATCGGAGAAACAACATGGCACGCACACTCATCATCAACGGCAGCATCATCAGCCCCAGCGGACGCACGGAGGGTGACGTCTTGGTCGACGGCGAAACCATCGCCGCGATTCTCGCCCCCGGACAGGCCGCTGCAATGGGCATCACCGCCGATCGCACCATCGATGCCAAGGGCAAGTACGTCATCCCCGGCGGCATCGATGTGCACACACACATGGAGCTTCCCTTCGGCGGCACCGAGGCCTCGGACACATTCGAGACCGGCACCAATGCAGCGGCATGGGGTGGCATCACCACCATCGTCGACATGGCTCTCCAGCGCTACGGCGAGA
The DNA here is from genome assembly GCA_044376595.1 of Ilumatobacteraceae bacterium. Taxonomy (GTDB): domain Bacteria; phylum Actinomycetota; class Acidimicrobiia; order Acidimicrobiales; family Ilumatobacteraceae; genus F1-20-MAGs119. Next base: position 3,356 of record JBILKS010000006.1, read on the forward strand.
ACGTGCAGGACGGCTTGGCAACATGGCACCGCAAGGCCGAGGGCAACTGCTCGATCGACTACGCGTTCCACCAAATCATGGGTGGAGTAGACGAGCAGTCGCTGAAGGACATGAACTACCTCGTCGAGCACGAGGGCGTGACGTCGTTCAAGTTGTTCATGGCCTACCCGGGCGTGTTCTACAGCGACGACGGCCAGATCCTGCGCGCCATGCAAACCGCCAGCGAAAACGGCGCCGTCATCATGATGCACGCCGAAAACGGCATCGCCATCGACGTACTCGTTGCTCAGCACCTCGCTCGCCGCGAAACCGATCCGAAGTACCACTCCATCAGCAGGCCGAGCGAGCTCGAGGGAGAAGCCACGCACCGCGCAATCGTGCTGTCGAAAGTTGCCGGCAACGTGCCGCTGTACTTCGTGCACATGTCGGCCTCCGAGGCGCTCGATGAAGTGGCCCAGGCCCAACACGAGGGTTTGAACGTCTTCGCTGAGACATGCCCGCAGTACCTGTACATGACACTCGAGGATCATCTGGCCCAACCGGGCTTCGAAGGCGCGAAGTACGTGTGCAGCCCGCCCATTCGCTCGAAGCATGACCATCGCCACCACCAGAAGGACCTGTGGAAGGGCCTGCGGATGAACGAACTTGCAGTGGTCAGCACCGACCACTGCCCTTTCTGCATGAAGGACCAGAAAGTGCTCGGCCTGGGGGACTTCTCCAAGATCCCGAACGGCATCGCCGGCGTCGAGCATCGCATGGAACTCATCTACCAAGGTGTCGTCTTGGGCGAGATCTCACTCGAGCGTTGGGTGGAAACTTGCTGCACCACGCCGGCACGGATGTTCGGCATGTATCCGAAAAAGGGCATCATCGCTCAGGGGTCCGACGCCGACATCGTGATCTGGGATCCGAACAAGAAGACCAAGATCGGCATCAATGACAAGCACCACATGAACACCGATCACAGCGCCTGGGAGGGCACCGTGATCGACGGCAAGGTGGACACGGTGATGTCACGCGGCATGGTGGTCATGGAGAACGATTCGTTCACCGGCCGCAAGGGCCATGGCAAGTACATCAAGCGCAGTCTGTGCCAGTACCTGCACTGATCCGTACACACACGACAACTCCCCTCATACCAATCAACGCAACGAAAAGAGACACCCATGAAGCGCATCTCCCACTGGATTGATGGCAAGGTTTACGAAGGCACGTCCGGCCGCAACGGCAAGGTGTACAACCCCGCCACGGGCGAAGTGCAAGCCGAGGTCGACTTCGCCGATCTCTCGGAAGTCGACAAGGCCGTTGCCACGGCCAAGGCGGCCCTGCCCGCATGGCGCGCCACCAACCTGTCGCGCCGCGCCGAGATCATGTTCAACCTGCGCGAACTCGTCGACGCCAACCGCAAGGAAATCGCCACGCTTCTCTCCAACGAGCACGGCAAGGTCATCTCTGATGCACTCGGTGAAGTGGCTCGCGGACTCGAGAACATCGAGTTCGCCTGCGGCATCCCCCATCTGCTCAAGGGTTCCTACAGCGAACAGGCTTCGTCGGGTGTCGACGTGTACAACATCCGCCAGCCACTCGGTGTCGTTGCCGGAATTACGCCGTTCAACTTCCCAGCGATGGTTCCGATGTGGATGTTCGCCACGGCGCTCGCCTGCGGCAACACGTTCGTGTTGAAGCCCAGCGAAAAAGACCCGTCGGTCACCATGTTCATTGCGGAGTTGTTGAAGCAAGCCGGCCTGCCCGACGGCTGCTACAACATCATTCACGGCGACAAGCTGGCCGTAGACCGCCTCCTGGAACACCCCGACATTGCCGCCGTCTCTTTCGTGGGTTCCACTCCCATCGCCAAGTACATCTACGAGACCGGAACTCGCAACGGAAAGCGTGTCCAGGCCCTTGGTGGGGCCAAGAACCACATGCTCGTGTTGCCCGACGCCGATCTCAACATGGCCGCCGATGCCGCCGTGAGTGCGGCCTATGGATCCGCAGGCGAGCGCTGCATGGCCATCTCGGTTCTGCTGGCACACGAGACAGTGGCCGACGACCTGATCGCCAAGATCACCGAGCGCATCCCGGCCATCAAGGTCGGCCCCGGCGACGAACCGGGCAACGAGATGGGTCCGCTCATCACCGGCGAACACCGCGACAAGGTGGCGAGCTACGTTGCCACCGCCTCGAAGGACGGCGCAACCGTGGTTGTCGACGGACGCGACGGCGCCCCGGCCGAGGGCTTCTTCCTGAAGCCGAGCCTCATCGACAACGTGAAGCCGGGCATGGCCTGCTACGACGACGAAATCTTCGGACCGGTGCTCTCTGTGGTTCGCGTTGCCAGCTACGACGAAGGCGTGTCGCTGATCAACGACAACCAGTACGGAAACGGCACCGCCATCTTCACCCGTGACGGTGGCGTGGCACGTCAGTTCCAGTTCGACATCAACGTCGGCATGGTGGGCATCAACGTGCCGATTCCTGTGCCGGTGTCGTACTACTCGTTCGGCGGCTGGAAGGCTTCGCTCTTCGGCGACCAGCACATGTACGGCCCCGAGGGAATCAACTTCTTCTCGCGCAGCAAGGTGGTCACCTCGCGCTGGCCCGACCCGCGCACGTCGAAGGTCGACCTCGGCTTCCCGCAGAACCGATAGCCACATGGAACTCGGGGTCGTTCTCCAAACCACGCCACCGGCGGCGCGAGTCATCGAACTCGCCAAGCGAGCAGAGGCTTTCGGCTTTTCGTACGTGTGGACCTTCGACAGCCACATCCTCTGGGAAGAACCGTTTCCGATCTATTCGAAGATCCTCGACACCACCAACAACGTGATCGTGGGTCCCATGGTCACCAATCCCGCCACGCGGGACTGGACCGTCACAGCCAGCCTCTTCGCCACGCTGAACGAGATGTACGGCAACCGCACCGTCATCGGCATCGGACGCGGGGATTCGGCCGTGCGCGTCACCAACGGCAAACCCACCACTTTGGCCACCCTGCGCGAGAGCATCCATGTGATTCGCGAACTGGCCAACGGACGCGGTGTGGAATACAACGGCTCGGAGATTCGCTTTCCCTGGGCCGCCAAGAGCCGCGCCGAGGTGTGGGTGGCCGCTTACGGCCCCAAGGCGCTGCAGCTCACCGGCGAAGTGGGCGACGGTTTCATCCTGCAGTTGGCCGATCCCAGCATCACCGAGTGGACGATCAAGGCCGTGCGCGATGCGGCCAAGGCCGCGGGGCGGGACCCCAACTCGGTCAAGATCTGCGTCGCTGCCCCCGCATACGTGGGCAGCGACATCGCCCACATGCGCGATCAGTGCCGCTGGTTCGGTGGCATGGTGGGCAACCACGTGGCCGACATCGTGGCCCGCTACGGCGAATCGTCCGCCGTGCCCAAGGCACTCACCGACTACATCAAGGGTCGCGAAGGCTACGACTACAACGAACACGGACGCGCCGGCAACAGCCACACCTCGTTCGTTCCCGACGAGATCGTGGATCGGTTCTGCATCCTCGGCACACCCGAGCAGCACATCGAACGCCTGCGCGAGCTCGAGTCGCTGGGTGTGGATCAGTTCGCCGTGTACCTGCAGCACGACGGCAAGGACGCGACGCTCGAGGCCTACGGCGAGACCATCATGCCGGCACTTGCACAGGCCGTGAAAGCCAAGCAATGACGCCACTTCTGCGACGTGGCCTGCGCCGAACTGCGATGTTCGTCTTCGCATTGGTGTCGGTCGCCGCATTGTGGGAGCTCTACAAGGTCGTCGGCCCCGACAAGGGCGGGTCGTTGCTGGGCATCAACATCCTGCCCCGCGCCAACGACATGGCCATGCCCCACGTGTGGGACATGTTGTCGCGTTACGGTCGCCCCGAGATTCGCGGATCCGAACGCGAGATCTGGCGTGTGGTTCTGGCCGGAGCTTGGTTCTCGTTCAGGTTGTCACTCGTGGGTTTTGTCATCGGCGGCACAGTCGGAATCGCACTCGCCGTTCTCATGGCTCGCTTCAAGGTGGTCGAGCGTGGCTTGCTCCCCTATCTCGTGGTTTCCCAGACCGTTCCTCTCATCGCTCTCGCACCGCTCGTGGTCTCGTGGGGTGGCAAGGTCGAGGTCTTCGGCTGGTCATGGCCGCGATGGCTGTCGGCATCGGTGCTCGGCGCTTTCCTGGCATTCTTCCCCGTGGCCATCGGCACGTTGAAGGGCTTGTCGTCTCCCCACGCCGCATCGCTCGAGTTGATGGACTCGTACGCCGCATCGTGGACCCAGACTCTCGTTCGTCTCCGCTTCCCTGCTGCGGTTCCCCACATGGTGCCCGCACTCAAGTTGGCTGCGTCGTCGTCGGTGATCGGAGTGGTGGTGGCCGAAATCTCCACTGGCCTGAAGGGCGGCATCGGTCGGCTCATCATCGAATACGCACGCGAAGCCACCGCAGACCCGGCCAAGGTGTTCACGGCCGTGTTCGGTGCAGCTGGACTGGGCCTGGCAATGGCCGGCTTCATCGCATTGTTGGACCTGTATCTCATGCGCAATCGACCCAAAGAATCTCTCTCGTAAAGAAAGTCCCCGATGTCAACCGTCAGCGTCAACAACCTCAACAAGATCTTCAACAAGGGCAAGGCCAACCAGGTCGATGCACTCGTCGACGTGTCTCTGACGATCGAACAGGGCGAGTTCGTCTCGCTCATCGGACCGTCGGGTTGTGGCAAATCCACTCTGCTGCGACTCATCGCCAACCTCCTCGAGCCCACGAGCGGCGACATCGAAGTGGCAGGCAAGTCGGCCAAGCAGGCCCGCCTCGATCAGGACTACGGCATGGCCTTCCAGCAAGCCGGCCTGTTCGATTGGCGCACCGTGGCCAAGAACATCGAGTTGCCCCTGGAACTGAAAGGCTGGGACAAATCCAAGCGCGCCGCACGAGCCCAAGAGATGCTCGACTTGGTGAAGCTTCCCGAATTCGCCGGTCACTATCCGTGGCAGTTGTCCGGTGGCATGCAACAGCGCATCGCCATTGCCCGCGCACTTGCCTCGCACCCACCACTTCTCCTGATGGACGAGCCATTCGGCGCACTCGACGAAATGACCCGTGAACACATGCAGGCGGAGTTGCTGAACATCTGCGCGGCAACGGGCACCACCGTGGTCTTCGTGACCCACTCCATCCCCGAAGCGGTGTACCTCTCGCACCGCGTTGTGGTGATGTCGCCGCGGCCCGGTCGCATCACCGAGATCGTGCCGGTCAATCTGAACGGCGCACGCAACGACGACACCCGCGAGCAATCGGCGTTCTTTTCGGCCATCACCCAGGTTCGCGAGGCACTGCGCGGCTCGCACGGTGGGTCAAGCGCCGGAGCAGGACTGGAAGATCGATGAACCGACGGCTTCGCCTCGTTCTGCCGCCACTCGTCTTTGGCGTGCTCTTTCTCGCATGGTGGGAAGCGGCCGTGAAGATCTTCGACTTGAAGCCCTACTTCTTGTCGCCGCCGTCGAAGATCTGGGGACAGTTCACCGAGAACACCAGCCTGATCTGGGATGCCATGAAAGTGTCGGGAACGAACGCACTGGTGGGCCTGGTGGTTGGCACCATTCTCGGAGCGTCGATGAGCTTCATCCTGAGTCGCTACAAGATTCTCGGCGAGATCGTTACCCCACTTGCCATCGCGCTCAATGCCATCCCGATCTTCGTATTGGTTGCCGTGTTCAACAACATGTACAGCATCACCAGCGAGATTCCCCGTCGGCTGATGGTCACTCTCGTCGTCTACTTCATCGTGTTGGTCAATGTGGCCAAGGGCCTCACCCAGGTCAGCGGCACCCATGTCGAGCTCATGCGCTCGTATGCCGCATCCGACTCCGAAATTCTTCGCAAGGTGCGCATCCCCAACGCAGTTCCCTACCTCTTCACCGCCCTCAAGATCGCCGCTCCGGCGGCCGTGATCACGGCGTTCGTCTCCGAATACTTCGGAGGCTCTCAGAACGGCCTCGGAAGTCGCATCACCAGCAACATCGCCAATTCGAAGAACGCGGCCGCATGGGCCTACGTCCTGGGAGCCTGTCTCCTTGGTCTTGCGTTCTACCTGATCTCCATCATCGTGGAGAACGTCGCTACACCCGGCGGCGTCAAACGAGATTCGGGACGCTCGGCATGAGCAAACCGAGCACACAACACAGCGGGCAACCCCCGCAGGGAGGAATACAGCACACATGAAGCACCGTCTAGTAAAGAGACTGGCGGCCGGTGCCATCGCGCTGTCGTTCGTGGCTGCAGCTTGCAGCGACGACTCCGACAGCTCGGCCGACACCACCGCCGACACAACGGCAACCGAGGAGACAACCGCAACCGGCGACACAACCGCCGACACTGCGGCTCCTGCCGAAGAATGCACCGAGCCCACCTCGGTGAAGCTGCAACTGCAGTGGTTCATCCAGGCACAGTTCGCCGGCTACTTCGCGGCTCAAGACCAGGGCTTCTATGAAGCACAGTGTCTCGACGTCGAGATCGTGGAAGGTGGCGTCGACATCGTCCCGCAGCAGCAACTCGCTGACGGCGCGGTCGACTTCGCTTTGTCCTGGGTGCCCAAGGCACTTGCCAGCCGCGAGGCTGGCGCCGACATCGTCAACATCGCCCAGGTTTTCCAGCGTTCAGGCACCCTCCAGGTGTCGTTCAAGGACAAGGGAATCACCTCGGCTGCTGACTTTGCCGGAAAGAAGATCGGTAACTGGGGCTTCGGCAACGAGTACGAAATCTTCGCAGCACTCACCAAGGCCGGACTCGATCCCGCCAAGGACGTCGAGCTCGTTCAGCAGCAATTCGACATGGCCGCGCTTCTCGCCGGCGACATCGATGCCGCCGAAGCGATGACCTACAACGAGTATGCACAGGTCCTCGAGGCGAAGAACCCCGAGACCGGCGAGCTGTACACAGCCGATGACCTCAACGTCGTTTCGTACGAGGACGAGGGCGTGGGCATGTTGCAGGACGCCATCTGGGCAAATGGTGCGAAGCTCGCCAGCGACGAGGCCTACAAGGCCACCGCTGTCAAGTTCGTTGCCGCTTCGCTCCAGGGTTGGGCGTACTGCCGTGACAACGTCGAAGCCTGCCGTGACATCGTTGTCTCGAAGGGCTCGAAGTTGGGTGCCAGCCACCAGCTGTGGCAGATGAACGAAGTCAACAAGCTCATCTGGCCCGCCGGTAGCGGAGTTGGCTACATCGACTCGGCTGCATGGGACCGCACGGTGAAGATCTCGCAGGAGACCAAGAACCTCGAGGGCAAGTCCGTCCTCGCCGCGGCACCGTCTGACGGCGCATACACCAACGACATCGTTTCCGAGGCCCACGCACTGCTCGAGGCCGCCGGAGTCGACATCAAGGGCGACGCCTACGCACCGATCGAAGTCACTCTCAACGAGGGTGGCAACTGATCAGTTGACTGCTCCGACAAGTTCGGGACAGTGAAAAGGCCGGGCCTTCGGGCCCGGCCTTTTTCGTTTCTGTGCAACGCTGTGGCGCCGTTGCGAGGCGACCTACTTGCCGGTGTAGAACGCGTCGGCCACCGTGAGGGCCTCGTCGATGATGGCCAAGCCGTCGCGCATCTCTTGATCGGTGATCACCAACGGTGGCACCACGTGAACACGGTTGAAGTGGGTGAACGGCCACAGGTTCTTGGCCTTGCACGCCGCCACCACGTCCATCATCGGCTTGGCATCGGCTCCGGCCGCATTGAACGGCACCAACGGCTCGCGAGTCTCGCGGTCGCGCACCAACTCGATGGCCCAGAACACGCCGAGTCCACGGACATCGCCCACGCTGGGGTGCTTGGCCTTCAGCTTCTCGAGCTCCGGGCCGATGATGTCGTTGCCCAGGTGACGGGCATGTTCGATGATCTTCTCTTCCTTGAAGATGTTGATCGAAGCAACCGCCGAGGCGCACGCAAGCGGATGGCCGCTGTAGGTGAGACCACCCGGAAACGCTTTTTCACGGAACGAATCAGCCACTCGGTCGGAGATGATGACACCACCGAGAGGCAGGTAGCCCGAGTTCACGCCCTTGGCGAAACAAATGAGATCCGGTGCCACGTCCCAATGATCGACGGCAAACCACTCGCCGCAACGACCGAAGCCCGCCATGACTTCGTCGCAAATCAACACGATGCCGTGGCGATCACAGAGATCGCGCACACCCTGCAGGTAGCCGGGGGGCGGCACAAGAATGCCATTCGTTCCCACGACGGTTTCGATCATGATGGCGGCAACGTTCTTGGCACCTTCGACCATGATCACATCTTCGAGGTGTTGCAACGCACGCTGGCCCTCTTCGACGTCGTTCTGCGAATAGAACTGCGAGCGGTACGTGTAGGGACCCCAGAACTTGATGACACCGGGCATCGACGGCTCGCTCGGCCAACGACGCGGGTCGCCCGTTGCCTGAATGGCCCCTGCAGTGCCGCCGTGGTAGCTGCGGTAGGTGGTGAGAATCTTGTGGCGTCCGGTGTGGATGCGCGCCATGCGCATTGCATTTTCCGTGGCCTCGGCACCGCCGTTGGTGAAGAAGACCATGTTCAGGTCACCCGGAGCCAACTCGGCAATCAGGCGCGCGGCTTCGCTGCGCGCATCGTTGGCGTGAATGGGCGCAATGGTGCACAAGCGGTCGGCCTGCTCTTTGATGGCGGCGATCAACTTGGGGTGCTGGTGACCGATGTTGACGTTGACCAACTGGCTGGAGAAGTCGAGATACTTGCGACCCGAGTCGTCCCAGAACCAGGCACCCTCCCCACCGGCAACAACGATGGGATTGATCATGCTCTGCGCCGACCACGAATGGAAGACGTGCTTGCGGTCGTTGGTGAAAGCGTCGGAAGGACGGGTTTCGAGAGTCGTCATACCCCGAGCCTAGAACAGCCCGACGATGTTCCCGTCTCCGTCGAGGTCAATCGATTCGGCCGCAGGGGCAGATCCGAGGCCCGGCATCGTGCTCATGTCGCCGCAGATGGGATACACGAAACCGGCCCCCACGGATGCCCGAACTTCGCGCACGCTGAGCGTGTGGCCCGTGGGAGCACCCTTCAGCGTGGGATCCCCGGAGATGCTGAGGTGGGTCTTGGCGATGCACACGGGCATGGTTCCCATCCCGAGACGCTCGTACCGATCGAGCTGGGCCTCGGCCACGGCCGAGTACTCCACCGTGGCGGCGCCGTAGATGGTGGTGGCCACGGTGCGGATCTTGTCGCGCAGTGCCATGTTGTCGGGATACAGCGGGCGAAAGGCGCTGGGCTCGTTGCACGCCTCCACGACGGCGCGGGCCAGGTCGACTGCTCCCGCTCCCCCGTCGGCAAAATGCGTGCAAATGGCCACGCGGGCACCCATGGCCTGCGCAATCTCACGGATGGCGTCGTGCTCGCTGGGGTGGTCCGTGGGAAAGGCGTTGATTGCCACAACCGGCGACACTCCGTGCACCGACACGTTCTCGATCTGCTTGCGCAGATTCGCCGCACCGGCCATCACGTCGTCGGGATTCTCTGCAAGCAACTCTGCAGGCAGGGGCTTTCCCGCCACGATGCGGTAGCGGTTGCTGTGCGCCTTCAGTGCGCGCACTGTGGCCACCAACACCGCTGCGTCCGGTGCAAGACCCGAGGCCCGACACTTGATGTTGAAGAAACGCTCGGCACCCATGTCGGCGCCGAACCCGGCTTCGGTGATCAGGTAATCGGCACAACGAATACCAATGAGGTCACCGATCACAGAAGAGTTGCCCGTTGCAATGTTGCCGAAGGGCCCGGTGTGCACGATGACCGGCGTGTTCTCGAGGGTCTGCATGAGATTCGGCTTGATCGCATCCTTCAGGATCACCGCCATCGCGCCAGCGGCACGAATTTGCTCGGCTGTTACCGCTTCTCCCGCTGCGGTGTAACCCACCACGATGCGTCCGAGGCGTTGGCGGAGGTCAGCGAGCGAGGTTGACAAGCCCAGAAGTGCCATCACTTCGGAAGCAGCAGTGATGTCGAAGCCACTCGGCCGCTCGACACCGTCCATCTTTCCGCCACGGCCGATTTCGATGTTGCGCAATGATCTGTCGTTGACGTCGAGCACACGTCGCCACGTCACCGCATCGAGGTCGAGGCCCAACTCGTTGCCGCGGAAGAGATGATTGTCGACCATGGCCGCAAGAAGATTGTGGGCGGCTGTCACCGCATGGAAATCGCCCGTGAGGTGCAGGTTCAAGGTTTCCATGGGCACCACCTGGCTGTATCCGCCGCCGGCGGCTCCGCCCTTGATGCCGAATGTCGGACCCATCGATGGCTGGCGCAACGACAGCACGGCGTTCTTCCCGATCTTGGCCATTGCTTGGCCGAGACCGACGGTGGTGGTGGTCTTGCCTTCACCCAGAGGTGTTGGCGTGATGGCCGTGACAACCACGTACTTGCCGACAGGTCGCTGTGCAAGGCCCGCCATGGCCTCGAGCCGAATCTTGGCCACCGACGAGCCGTAGGGCTCGAGCAGATCGCCGGCTATCCCCAGTTGGGCTGCGATGTCGGTGATCGGCGCGAGACGCGCCGCACGGGCAATGTCGATGTCTGCAGGGATCGCCATTCGCGCGTGTTGCTAATGGCCGCCGAGGTACGCAGCACGCACCGCAGGGTCGTCGAGGAGTTCTATCCCCGCGCCGGACTTCACCACGTTGCCGGTTTCCAGAACGTAGGCCCGATGCGCACGCTTCAAAGCCTGGGCTGCGTTCTGCTCGACCAACAACACGGTGGTTCCCTGCTGGTTGATCTCGGTGATGATGCTGAAGATCTGTGCGATCAACTTCGGGGCAAGACCCATCGACGGTTCGTCGAGCAACAAGAGTCGCGGACGAGCCATGAGCGCACGACCAATTGCCAGCATCTGCTGCTCACCACCGGACAGGGTTCCTCCGAACTGCGAGATGCGCTCGCGAAGTCGTGGGAACAGGTGCATCACACGTTCCATGTCTTCGTGTTTGGCTGCAGACTTGGCGTCGGTGCGGACGTACGTACCCATCTCCAAGTTCTCGCGCACTGTCATTCCCGGAAAGATGCCACGGCCCTCGGGTGACTGACAGATGCCCAACTTCACCCGGTCGTGCGAGGCCATGTTGGTGATGTCCTTGCCTTCGAACTTGATGGACCCGCCAATGACGGTGCGCAGTCCCGAAATGGTGCGCATCGTGGTGGTCTTGCCGGCGCCGTTGGCCCCCACAAGGGTCACCACTTCACCCTCGTTCACCGTGAACGAAACGCCCTTCAGTGCCTCGATCTTGCCGTAGGCCACGCGGAGATCATTTACCTCAAGCAGCATCGTCGGGTACTCCTAGATAAGCGGCGATCACGTCGGGGTTGTTCTGCACTTCGGCGGGGCTGCCCATGGCGATGACCTTGCCGAAATCGAGCACCACGATGCGGTCGGTGACTCCCATCACCAGACTCATGTCGTGTTCGATGAGAAGCACGGTGTAACCCTGTGCGCGGATCTTGCGGATGAGATCCATGAGCTCCACTTTTTCCGCCGGCGTGAATCCGGCGGCAGGCTCGTCGAGACACAGCAACTTCGGATCAGTTGCCAATGCACGCGCAATCTCCAACCGGCGCTGGTAGCCGTAGGGAAGGTTGCGCGCCGCGTCTCCGGCGCGGTCCGCGATGCCCATGAACGACAGCAACTCCATGGCCCGTTCACGACCGCGACGCTCTTCGGCATGATGGCGACGGGAACCCACCAACGCACCCAGCACGCTTGTCTGATGATTGGCATCGGCGCCCACCATCACGTTCTCCACCGCTGTCATGTCGGGGAAGAGCCGGATGTTCTGGAACGTACGAGCGATGCCCCGCTTGGTGATCTGGAATCGCTTCAGGCCGGCCAGCGACTGTCCGTCGAACGTGACGGCTCCGCTGGTGGCCGTGTACACGCCTGTCATCACGTTGAAGCACGTGGTCTTTCCCGCACCGTTGGGGCCGATGAGACCCAGGATCTCGCCCTTGTCAATGTGGAAGTTGACGTCGTTGAGTGCGGTGACGCCACCGAACTGCATGGTGACATGATCGATCTTCAGAATCGGCTCAGACATTGCCCGCCTCCTTTTCGGAGAGAGAGTTCCCGGAAGAAGACTTCCAGTTGGCCAACCAGCGCTCCTTGCGGATCTTGCGCGGGATCAGACCCTGAGGACGGAACACCATCACCAAAACAAGCGCGATGCCGAACACGAAGACTCGCTTGTCGGCAAAACCACGGAAGCGCTCGGGCATCCAGGCCACGACAACGCCACCGATGATGGCTCCCCACATGTTTCCGGTTCCGCCCAACACCACTGCGGCAAGGAACAGAATCGACAACTGCAACGGGAAGTTGCTGGGGTTGATGAAGCCCACCTTGCCGGCATACAACGTTCCGGCCAGTCCGCCAACGGCAGCACCGATGGCAAAGGCCCACAACTTGAACTTGAACGTGGGCACGCCCATGAGTTCGGCGGCATCTTCGTCTTCGCGCACCGCATTCCATGCGCGACCGACGCGACTGTTCTCCAACCGACGCAGGAAGAAGACGACGATGAGAATGATGGTGAGGCCCAGGAAGAAATAGGGCTTGGCATCGAGAACACCGAACTTGATCGGCCCGATGCTGGGTGGCTTGGCGATGTTGCTGATGCCACGGCTGCCACCCAACCACTCGGAGTTGTTGGCGGTGATGCGGATGATCTCGCCGAACCCCAGCGTGACGATGGCGAGATAGTCGCCGCGAAGACGCAACGTAGGGGTTCCCAGAATCACGCCGGCCAGCATGGAGACCGCGACCGCAATGGGCAGGCACAGCAACCACGGCAGGTTGGCGTGTTGACTGGACAAGATGGCCACCGTGTAGGCACCCACTGCGTAGAAGCCCACGTAGCCGAGGTCGAGTAGTCCGGCCAGACCCACCACCACGTTGAGACCCAGTGCAACGAGAACGTAGATCACCACTTTGTCGGTGATGACGCTGGTGAAACTGGTCCCCGGAGTGTCGACAACCCAACCCAACACCGGCACGTCGGGCCACCACGGCAACAGGTACAGCGCGATGATGAAGATGCCACCCAGCGACCAACGGACGTGGCGCGGCTGATCGGCGACCTTCTCCGTGAAACCGCCGATGCTCTGGGCACCTTTGGTGAGCGACATGAGGGATTCAGACAGACTCATACACGCGCCTTTGCAAGAGACTCACCGAGAATGCCGGTGGGTCGGAACATGAGCACAACGAGCAACAGGACGAAGGCAATCACGTCCTTCCATTCGCCACCGAAAATGGCCGCACCGTAGTTCTCGGCCAAGCCGAGCACGATGCCGCCCATGAGGGCCCCCTTCAAGTTGCCGATACCACCCAGAACGGCAGCAGTGAAGCTCTTGACCCCGAGAAGGAAACCGATGTTGAAACGAGTTTGGTCGTAGACCAAGGTGAACATGAACGCTGCCGCACCCGCCATCACGCCGCCGAGAAGGAAGGTGATCAAGATGACGAAGTCGACATTGACGCCCAGGATCTTTGCAGTCTCCACATCCTGGGCCACGGCGCGTACTCCGCGTCCGAGACGAGTGCGGTTCACGAACAAGAGAAGGGCGGTCATCATGAGGAAGGCCCCCACGATCACCAGCACGTAGTCGATGCGAACTTCGGTTCCCAAGAAATCGAACAGCACCTTCTTTTCGAGAACGCGGGGCGTTTGGTACTGCTCGCGCTCTTTCGGGCCCCAGATGGCCACTGCCTCGGCA
>JBILKS010000303.1:0-5854 GCA_044376595.1 Ilumatobacteraceae bacterium
ACGACGACTGCTCCTGCAACGACGACCGTTTCGTCAACGATCCCGCCACCGCCTGAATCCCCGCGCTTTCTCAATCGCGAAACTCCATCACAACCGGTGGTACTCGTTGATGGAGTGGCCACAACGCCTGAAGTGGTGCAGTCGCCATCGTCGTTGACAGTGACAGTAGGAGGGGTCGAGATTTCTGTTGGCGCAGTGACGAAATCAAACAACAAGGTCGCATTGACGCCGGACGGAGTTGTGCCCGTTTCCTCTGATCACAAATTCTCTTTGGAGATGAATGGCTTTGTGCCTGAAACCAGGGTTGATGTGTGGCTGTACACGAAATCCGGGAGCAGTCCGCGTTATCTGCGTTCGCACACCGTGTCAACTGATGGTGTGGCATCGCTAGAGATTGACCTGCCTGATGATGTTGTCAGTGGCGCAGGAGACATTGTCATCAGCGGCAACAACAAATTTGGCAAGAGAGTGACTGTGGGTGTGCCGGTGCAGATCACGGTGGTTGCAAAATCAAGCGGTTTCACTTCGTCGATCCTCACGGCGTCTCTTTTTGCTATCGGTGGACTCTTCATCTTCTTGGCGTGGCGCCGTAAAGAGGATGAAACTGAATTGAAGTATCCGAAACGGCAATAGCCAGAACGTGACCGCCACAACTTTGAGGCCAACTTGAAGGTTGCCGGCAAACTCCAGGTGAAGCGAGAGACGTTCCGGATGTTTAGCCGGTTCCTCTGATGCTTCATGTGGGACTTTGACACAGTGCAACTGTTCAAAACTTGATCGATGTGCGTGCACCGCGACGCCAGGATTCGCACCATCGTCGGGGGCACCTCAGGGGTTCAGCAACTAGTGATCGCCCGCGCGATCTCTGGGATGCGGGTGGAGTGGGTCTGTCCACATCCGGTGGTGTCGGAGTGCCGGTGAGCGGCGCGGCGTGTTGCCTCGACGAGACCTGTCGTCATCCTCAGACTGCTGTGGGAGGCGTGCGTCGCTGAGTGTCCTTGAGAATCGGTCGGGGCCACTGGAACGGGTCAAGAGTGGAGGACTGTGCGGACTAATTGTTTCATTACGTCATGGTCAACAGCGTGGACTACAGTCATCCGGTGCGATTTCCTTCATCAATGGTCGGGAACCAGATGCGTGAGGGCTTTTGTGCCGTTGACAAACGTCGAGATGTGGCGCGACTGCAGTTCCTTCCGGATAGCTGCCGCCATGCGCGACGACATATTCCACCAACTCGTCTGCATTAACTGAGGTGATCGAAGTGAAGAATCGATTGAACGCAACGGACAGCCGTGCTGCTCGGATAATGAAGTCTGTCGCCGCCATCCTCGTTGTCGCAACGATCATCACCGTCGGTCCAGCAACAGTCCGAGCGGATATCAATGAGCCCTCGTCAGCGGCAGTGGCTGCAATTCGCACCGCAGCACCGCGTCTCTCGGCTGGACTCAACTCGACATGCATGATTCGTGAGGATGATCTCCTGGTGTGTTGGGGTACGTCCGATTTCAATCTCAGCTTTCGTTTCAAGCTGTCGACAACTTCCCCATCAATGTTTTGGAACATCGGTGACGCAGTGGATGAAATGGGCTCCAAACTTCCACGGCGCTTCTACGCCCCTGCTTCGAGCACGGCAACAGGTATCAACTACTCAGCATTCACTATGTCTGCCGTCTCGGTCGGCGAGGTTCACGGTTGTGCCGTGACTGAATCTGGTGCTGTTCGTTGCTGGGGTGACAGCACCCGGGGGCAGCGGGGGAAAGATTCAGGCAACGGCGTCTACACGACGGCTCTCCTCCTAGAGACCCCCGTTGACTTGGGACCCTCAGCCAGCGCCCAAGGCGTGGTGGTTGGAGGAACTGGAACCACTGGCTCGTTGACATCAGTTATCTGGAAGCCACCGGAATCGCAAACAACCGCTGGATCCAACGGCTTCAACCCCGCAAATATCGGAACAGCTTTTTCTTGCGCACTTCTCACTAGCGGAGCTGTCCGATGCTGGGGAAGCAACAACTACGGTCAGGTTGGTGTTGGTCTGGCTCCAGCCGATGCGACAACCGCGTGTGGAACAGGTACCGCTAACTCCAACAGCTGCATCGGTGACGAGTCCGGAGAGATGGCGGCAAATACGAACGTCAACCTGGGCGTGGGCCTGACAGCTTCTACCGTTGCGGCCGGCGGCAATCATGTGTGTGCCGTCCTGGTCGACTCGCAGTCGGCCTTGACGGGCGGTGTGAAGTGCTGGGGACGCAACAACTTCGGACAACTCGGCTACGGAACATCGGCTGTTGCCGGAGCGAACGACGTTGTTGGCGAAGTCCCCGGTGACATAGCGGCATTGAGTTCCGTGAATCTCGGGTCAGGCGTGACAGCGACGGCAGTTGCCGCCGGGGAGAACCACACGTGCGTCATCACCAATACCGGAGGGGTGAAGTGTTGGGGTCGCAACAATCTGGGCCAACTCGGTTACGACCAGCCAAACTCAGGAGCGTGGGCCTCAACGGGAGATGCCGATGCCGACATGGGTTCGAATCTTGCAGACGTCAATCTGGGTGCCGGTCGGACTGCCCTTGCGATCACAGCCGGCAGCAACTTCACCTGTGCGCTTCTCGACACTCAGAACATCAAGTGTTGGGGAGACCACTCCAAAGGTCAGCTGGGACTGGGTGACAACAGCTACCAGTCCGCTGTGGGTGATGCGACAGGAGAGATGGCCGCTTACGGAAACGTGAATCTCTTGGGTCAGCCCGCGATCGGCGTCACGGCGGGATCCAACCACGTTTGCGCGACGCTCGCCAATGGTGCAGTCAAGTGTTGGGGCAGCAATGCCGAAGGAGCCTTGGGAATTGGATCGACTGACCAGACGTTCGGAATCACTCAATGGGAGATGAACAACCTGACGACCGTTGATTTGGTCACGTTTCCGGGGCCGCTGCAGGTGAACTCCGCTGTCTGGGGCAATGGCAAAGTGACTGTCGATGTGGGTACGGCATGGAACGGCGGCGATTCAACCGGATACGCAATTCAGTATTGTCGAGAGAGCTCCGGAACCTGTGGCGCATGGCAGTCAGCCGGGGGGAATCCATTCGATGTCACAGGGATCACGAACGGGGTGGCAACGACCATCCGCGTTCGCCAGTTGAACTCACTGACTGTCGGTGGCAGCGATTGTGATGACCAATTGGCCCCATGTTCGGTAAAAATTCGAGGAACCGCGCAGGCCGTGCCGGCAGCCGCACCCACCATCACCTCGATCACGCCGGGCAATAGAACGCTGTCCGTCAATCTCACGGCGCCCGGCGACAACGGTGGTTCTGCGATTACGAACTACGAATATTCAACGGACAACGGATCAACATGGGTCGCCAGATCACCGGCGACAACTACGTCCTTTTCGATCACAACCGCGAGCAGTGATGCGTCGCTGCTCGCCAACGGAACGACGTACCAGGTGAAGATCCGTGCGGTGACAGGTGCAGGATCCGGAGCAAGCTCCGCTACATCAAGTGGGACCCCGAGAACGACACCATCAGCGCCGACCATCAGCGGGATAACTGGAGGCGACACGCAGCTCTCGGTCAATGTGACTCCGGGTTCAGATGGCGGGTCAAACGTGTTGAATTGGCAATACAAGATCAACAACGGCCCAGCAGTCAATACCAGTGACGCCACGCTCCCTATTGTGATCACCGGACTCACCAATGCGACGTCCTATTCCATCAAGGTGATCGCACGCAATGTCGCCGGCTACAGCAGCGAATCTGCTGCTGTCAGTGGCACGCCGGTGGGGCCGCCCAATGCGCCTTCACTGCAGTCGGTCACGCAGGGGAATCAGCTGCTCAACGTCAACTTCACCAACTACACCAGCACGACAAACGGCGGATCTGCAATTACCAACATCGAGTACTCGGTTGACAACGGCGTGACGTGGAATACGCCAAGTCCGGCTGTCACTTCGTCACCGCTAGTTATCCCCAACCTCACCAACGGTACGGGTTACCCGGTGAGAATCCGTGCGGTCAATGCAGTTGGGACGAGCGGCGCTTCGATCGCCTTGACCCGAACTCCTGCAACTGCCGCGAGTGCACCCACTATCAACTCTCTTCAGCCGCTTGATGGGGGATTGCGAGTTCATTTCACAGCTGGGGACAACGGTGGCTCTGCGATCATGTCTTACGACTACAGCATCGATGGCGGCACGTCATGGTTGGCGGTGAGTCCAGTCTCCAATACCAGTCCGTTCTCGATCACAGGGTTGACCAACGGGACTGCCTATCCAATAGCAATCAGGGCCTATACGTCGATCAATGGGTCGCGGGTCAATGGTGCGCCATCGACTGCTCTCAGCGGGACACCTGCCCCGCCGCCTCCGATCCCGACGATTGGTGGCATCACTGTGGGTGACAGTCGACTGTCGATCGCGCTCACGATTCCCGCTCACCAGTCGCAGCCGATTTCGAACATTGAATACTCTTTGGACGGTGGTTCGTCTTGGTTGACACCTTCGCCGACCGTAACGGTTGGACCGCTCGAGATTGTCGGACTCGTGAATGGCACCTCCTACAGCGTCAAGTTGCGAACGGTGAACTCCCTCGGAACAAGTGATCCTTCAAGCGCAACAAGTGCCGTTCCTGCCGCACCAGCTTCTGCTCCAACCATCACGCAGGTCACTCCCGGTGACGGATTCCTGGAAGTCTCGTTTACGAGTGCAGTGTCGAACGGGGCGGCAGTCTCAAACTATGAGTTTTCGCTCGATGGCGGTACGGCTTGGTCTGCATTCAACCCTTCGTCCACTGTCAGCCCTGCTCGTCTATCCGGCTTGACGAATGGCAATACCTATCGTGTCGCACTGCGCGCTGTCTCCACCATCAATGGTGTCGCGGTGCCTGGTGGAACATCTGCGATTGTTGAAGGGGTTCCGTCAACAGTCCCAAGCGCTGCTGTTCTGGTCTCTGCAACACCGGGACTAACGAGCGTCGAGTTGGTTTTCACTGCAGGATTCGACGGTGGCAAGGCGATCAGCAATTTCGAGTACTCCTTGGATGCAGGTGTCACGTGGATCGCACGCACTCCTGCAGCGACAACTTCGCCATGGTCACTCGGGGGCTTTGTGGCCGGAAGCTCAGTCGATGTTGCGATCCGAGCAGTGAATGCGAACGGTGCAGGTGCTGCCTCTTCTCGAAAGACTGTGACCCTTCTGTCTTCCTTCGCGGCGAGCGATGCGAAGTTGACGAATACCACGGCTAACAGCGGTGGGCTCGTGAACGCGGTGAATCGGGCCAAGTTCGAAGCCGAACCGGGGGAGGGTCAAGCAGTCGTCGACGGAGTTTCTGTGGCACCGGCGATCGTCTCTGTTGACATTCCTGCTGCTCAGAAGGAGCCGGAGCTGAGAACCCCCGCTGAGATCAAACAGATCCAGAAAGCTGCCGACGAGCTCGTGGATGATCTCAATGATCTGTTGCCTGAAGGTCAAACCCCACCGGTCTCCATCAACAACACGGAGACCGGCGCCGTTCTCAATGGAGTGGCCAGCGTTCCGGTCCCGGTTGAGGACGTGAAGGTTGTCCGCGTTCAGGAAAGCGCGCTTCTCGTTGCCGGAACGGATGTGACCGGCACGAAGGCGGCATCGAGTGACTCCGGTGGAGTTCTCGAGATCGTCGACGGAGGAAAGGTGGCCACCGTTGCCTATGGACTCATCCCCGGTGCCAACGGTGAGTTGTATGTGATGTCGACGCCGATCTTGCTCGACGAGTTCAAGGTGGGCGAGAACGGAACGTTCAAGCGTCAGGCACAGTTGCCGGCAACGCTTGCTGCCGGCGATCACACCATCGTCGTGGCAACGGCTCGCATGACTGTC
>JBILKS010000081.1:0-5844 GCA_044376595.1 Ilumatobacteraceae bacterium
CGTCACGGTGATCCCGGCATTCGCCGTGGATCGCACCGAAGTTCTCCTCTTTCACCTACGCAAGTTGATCGATGCCGGGCGGTTACCCGACATCCCCATCTTCGTCGACAGTCCGATGGCGATTGCTGCGCTGAACATCTACTACGAGGCGTTCGAACAGGGGGCCGCGGATGTTCGACCGGAACTCCACGATGCGGGCGAACTTTTCGACCTGCCCGGCCTCACCGCAGTCCACGACGCAGAAGAGTCGAAAGAGGTCTCGAAGCACCGCGGTCCCGCGATCATCATCGCGGGCGCCGGAATGGCTACGGGTGGACGAGTCGTGCATCACCTCAAGCAGTTTCTTCCCAGCCCTGCGAACAGTGTCGCACTCGTCGGCTTTCAAGCTTGGGGAACCCGCGGCAGGCGCCTCCTCGACGGCGAGACCAACATCAAGATCCATGGCCAATACGTCCATGTTCGTGCCGAAGTTGCCGATCTCACGGGCTTCTCCGTTCATGCCGATGCGTCGGAGTTGCTCGATTGGGTGGGAACAGCCCCGGGAGACCCCACGATCTTCGTCGTGCACGGCGAACCGCCGGCCTCGTCCGCGCTTCGATCCGCAATAGAAAAGCGCTTCGACCTCACCGCGGTGGTGCCCAAGTACAAAGAGCGACTGCTGCTGCGATGACCGTACGTATGTCGAAGCTCGATTCGACACGTGCTTCGAATGATTCGTTGCTCGTCACCTACTGGTCCTGCGATCAACAATCTCTCTTGTACGAACTCTCGACTTCGGAAAGTGGGCTCACGCAGACCGAGGCAGCGAGTCGGTTACTCACAGCCGCACCCCAAGTCGGCATACGGCGAAACCAACCGCTCAAGCTCTTCTTGCGGCAGTTCACGAGTCCGATCATTCTGATTCTCTTGGCAGCCGCCGCACTGTCGATGGCCTTCGACGAAACCACCGACTCGGTGATCATCGTCTTGATCGTGACCCTCAGCGGCGCCTTGAGTTTCGTGCAGGAGCGCGGAGCGGTACGCGCGCTGGAATCACTGTTGCACTCGATTGCGATCCACGCCGACATTCTCAGGAATGGCGAACAACATCAGGTGTTGATTGCCGAAGTAGTGCCGGGGGACATCGTGGTACTGCGAGCAGGTGACATGATCCCCGGTGACTGTCGCGTGTTGTCGGCCAACCAACTTCGCATCAACGAGGCACCCTTGACGGGCGAAAACTACCCGCGCCACAAAGAACCCGGCGTCCTTGCGCCGCACACGGAACCGACGGAGCGATCGAACTGCCTGTATTTCGGAACCCACGTGTCGAGCGGAGAAGGAAGTGCGGTCGTCGTTCGCACAGGCACGAGCACGGAGTTCGGTGCTGTCACGGAACACGTCACGCGACAACATCTCCCCACGTCGTTCGAACGGGGTGTCACCCAGTTCGGCTACCTCCTGATGCGTGTCACCGGAGTACTAGTGGTGGCCCTCTTCGTCTTCAACATGGCACTGTCACGGCCCATTGCGGAATCGCTCTTGTTCTCGCTTGCCCTTGCGGTTGGCTTGACTCCACAAATGCTTCCCGCAATCGTCACGCTCAGCCTGTCGCGCGGCGCGGCGGCGATGGCGCGCAAGCGCGTGATTGTCAGGAGGCTCGACGCAATCGAGGACATTGGTGGCCTCGACGTATTGTGCACCGACAAGACGGGGACCCTCACCGTGGGATCCGTGGGTTTGCACTCTGCTGTCGACATCCATGGAAGCGCAGACGAACAGGTGCTGCGCTTGTCGTGGTTGAACGCCAGGCTGCAGAGCGGCTACAAGAACCCCATCGACGACGCAATCCTTGCCTCGACCTCGTTCGTAGACATTCCGACGATGAAGAGCGAGCTCCCCTTCGACTTCACGCGACGCCGTCAATCCATTTGCGTTCAGCAGGACGACTCGCTTCTGCTGATCACCAAGGGAGCTGTCGAACCCCTTCTTCAGGTGTGCTCGATGGCTCGACTTGACGAAGGAACTCATGTGCCGGTCGAAGAGGCCCTGGCACTGATCTTCGAAACCTTCCACACTCTCTCCAAGGAAGGCTTGCGTGTGATCGGAGTGGCGAGTCGAAATCTCTCTACAGCAGACACCCTCGACCCCAACGACGAGCAAGAGATGACTTTCGTCGGGTTCCTCACGTTTGCCGATCCACCGAAGCCCGGCACACAAGCAAACCTCGAACGGCTGAGAAACCTCGGCGTTCGTGTCGTTCTGGTCACCGGCGACAACCGGCTGTCGGCCACCTACACCGCAGAAAAAGTGGGCATCAACGTGAATCGGCTGGTCACCGGCGCAGACGTCGCCAAACTCAACGACCACGACCTTCTGTTGATCGTCGAAACAACCAACGTGTTCTGCGAAGTGGACCCATTGCAGAAAGAGCACATCGTCAGGGCGCTGTCACGCGCCGGGCACACGGTGGGGTTCCTGGGTGACGGCATCAACGACACTCCGGCACTCCACGGCTCCGATGTTGGTATTTCGGTTGACACTGCGGTGGACATCGCGAAACAAACGGCTGATCTGGTGTTGCTCGACAAGGACCTCGCCGTACTCGCCGACGGCGTGGAATACGGACGACGAATCTTCTCGAATACGCTCAAATACGTTCAGGTGACAACCAGTGCCAACTTCGGCAACATGCTTTCGCTCGCCATCACCACGACATTTCTGCCTTTCCTGCCGCTGCTGCCGCTTCAGATTTTGCTCTTGAATTTCATGTCAGACGTGCCGGGCCTCACCATCGCCACGGATCGTGTCGACGACGAGCAGATCGTGAACCCGCAGCGATGGGACATCGCCTACGTCAAGCGTTTCATGATCGTGTTCGGCCTCGCCAGCACGGCATTCGACTTGGTGACTTTTGCGATCCTTCGCTACGCCTTTGACGCCAACGAAACCGAACTACGGAGCGGATGGTTCGTATTGTCCACGTTGACGGAACTCGCCGCAATGCTGATTCTGCGCACCAGGCGGCCGTTCTTCAAGAGCAAGCCGGGCACGGCTCTGTTGATCTCTTCGGGAGTGGTGGGCATGGCAACGGTTGCACTTCCGTATTCACCGTTGGCGCAACCTTTCGGTCTCGCGGGTCCCTCGATGGCAACCGTGGCGTCGTTGGCCGCGGTGCTCATTGGGTACGTCACCGTTTCGGAGCTCCTGAAACTTCGGGCAGCGGGCCGCTGGCATCAACGAACAAGTCAGGCATGACCGGGAATGCTCTTCCACGGCCCGGCATCGGCCCGTGGCTCTTTCGGCAGACCCAGAATCTGCTCACCGACGATTCCACGTTGCACCTGACTCGAACCGGCATAGATGGTTCCGGCACGAGCATTCATGAACACATCCACCCAGCTGGCACTCGAGTTGGGTGAACCCACGGCGTCGGGTCGAATATAGGTCTGAGCCGGCGTCCCACTCGGTGTCAGCGCATCGGCACCCAGAACGTCGATTGCCAGTTCGGTGATTTCCTTGTGGTACTCACTCCAGAACAACTTCCCGATTGATGCATCGGGGCCGGGCTTCTTTCCGTTCATGAAAGCCGTGAGGGCCCGGTAGCCGAGAAAGCGCATCACTTCCACCTTGGTGTGCGCCTTCGCAAGCCGCTGACGTATCTGGGGATCATCGGACATTCCACGCTCTTTCACCAGCACGCCGAGTTTGTCGAGTTCGGCCCGGAAAGCAATGGCATTGACTGCAGCGCCGGCTCCGCGCTCGTTGCCCAGCAGCGTCATCGCCACCATCCAACCGCCGTGAACTTCTCCCACCACATTGCCCTTGGGGCAACGTGCATCGGTGAAGAAGACCTCGCAGAATTCCGACTCGCCGGACATCATCCGAATCGGCCGAACTTCGACCCCGGGCTGGCGCATGTCGAGCAAGAGGAAGGTGATGCCACGATGCTTCACTTCGTCGGGAGCGGTACGTGCGAGTACGAAAATGTGATTCGCCAAATGTCCGGCGGTGGTCCAGATCTTCTGACCATTGATCACCCACTCGTCGCCGTCGAGGACTGCACGACAACCCAGATTGCCGAGGTCGCTGCCGGCGTTCGGCTCGCTGTATCCCTGGCACCACAGATCCTCACCCGACAACACCCGCGGCAGAAAATGCTTCTTCTGATCTTCGGTACCTACTGCCAACAACGTGTTTCCCAACATGCCGATACCGAAACCGTCGTTGTGGCCACCCACGGGAACACCCACACGGGCAAACTCTTCTGCAATCACCACGGCTTCCATTGATGTGAGGCCTTGGCCGCCGTACTCCTTCGGCCAGTTGACTGCAAGAAAACCATTGTCCCTCAGCGCGTTGCGCCATGTGGTGGTGAACTCGAATGCATCGTCGCGGGACAATGCTCCGATTCCCTTCCAATCCTTGGGCAGGTGTGCTCCGAGAAATGCACGGACTTTCTCGCGATATGCATCGGCTTCACGTGGATAGGCGAAATCCATGGCCTGACCACCCCTTTCAGTCCCTACAAGTAAGTCACACCGGGCCCCACCCATGCAAAGTGGAGAAACGAGCACGTTGGAGAAACGAACACATTGGAGAAGTGAACAAGGACAACCATCGCACTTTGCCAACGGGACACTCCGATACGGTGACCGCGATATGGAACAGCGTGCCTGACAACCGATGGCGTGAAATCGTCGATGCGTTGGGTGCCAGTGCACACAGCGAACCTCTCGGCGTGCGCATCACCGATTTGGGGTGCCAGTTGTTGCACGTCGACCACTGCTCGCTGACCCTCAAGGTCTCCCAGGACTTCGTCACTTTTGCCAGCAGCAACCCCACCGCCACGGCCCTCGATGAAGCGCAATGGGTTGCAGGCGAAGGACCCACCGTGATGGCACTGCAGACGGGCGTGCCCATCCTTTTGGCGGATTCGCACCGGCCACCGGGCACGGAACGATGGCCGATCTTCTGCGCCAACGCTGCGGAACACGGGGTGGCTGCAGTGATCTCGTACCCGTTGCATGTCGGCGCGGCACGAATGGGGGCTCTCACCGGATACCGCAAGCGACCCGGAGCACTTTCGCCCGCTGCTTACGGCGACGGAATTCTTCTCGCCATGATCGCCGCGGAAGTCATCCTCAAACAAGAGGCCGGCTCCACACCCGACGACATCATGAATGATCTTCTTCCGGGATTGGTGAACCATGCTGCGCTCCAGCAGGCCGCCGGCATCGTCTCCGAACAACTCGGAGTTCCGGTGGTCGATGCGATGGTTCGCATTCGCAGCCACGCGTATGCCAACAACCAACCGCTCGTGGAGGTTGCCACCTCTATTGTCAATCGTGAAATCATCCTGGGAAAGTAGGAACCACAATGTCGGCCGAATACACCCCACCTCTCAGCGAAAGAATCGCCCTCACTGATCTTGGAGCCACATTCGTCGACCTCGCCGAAATGATGACCCAAGGATCGGGCGTCCTGGATCTGGTGTCGATGCTCTCGCTTCGAACAGTGAAGATTCTTCCCGTTGACCTCAGCGGAGTTCTTGTGATTGACCAGAGCAACGCACTTCAATTGATCGGCTCGTCGCACCACTCGCTCGAGCTCCTCGACCTCTTCCACATCCAGAATGAAGACGGGCCGTCACTCACGTGCTGTCACGAAGCACGCACTGTTGCCGAAGACGACCTTCCGTCCCGCACGGCTACGTCTCGTTTCGCAGATGTCGCAGTGAAACGTGGATTCTCGGCCGCCTATGCACTTCCACTTCGATCGCAGAACTTCGTGGTTGGTGCACTCAATCTCCTGACCCGACAGAAACTGACAGAGAGAGAGCTCTTGATCGGCCAGGCTCTGGCC
>JBILKS010000082.1:0-5838 GCA_044376595.1 Ilumatobacteraceae bacterium
CGTCTGCGAAAAGTTCGAGGGTGACTGACCCACCACCTGAGCCGTGACACTGTCGATACCCGCCAGCGTGGGCAGACCGTTGAGAGCCAATAGTTCCTGCGCCTCGCGCACCGTGGCCGCAGCCGCAATGGCCGACCCCTCTTGCTTCACCAGTAGGTCCTTCAGCGCAAGATTCTCCTCGCGCAACTCGCCGTAGTCGACAACCCCTCGCCAGGCATTGGAGACCGGCTTGGTCACCACATTGGTGAAACGCTCGACCGGACGGAACACGGCGCCGAAACCGTCGCGGATACCGCCCACCACTCCGCTGTCTCGCATGTCGAGAGTCACCAAGAGAACCGACGTGAGAAGGAGAACGACGATCATCCGTCGACGCGTGAACGAATACACGTGGAGGTTCTACCTGTTAGTCAATGCCGGTTTGGGTCAGGAGACCGCGCATGGCCTCGATGTTCTCCAGCGCTTGACCGGATCCGTAGACGACGGAGTTCAACGGGTCTGGGGCGAGAATCGCTCTCATGCCCGTTTCGTGGGTGACGCGCTGTGCGAGACCTGCAAGCAGAGCTCCCCCGCCGGAAAGGACGATGCCGTTCTCCATGATGTCGGCGGCAAGTTCGGGAGGCGTGCGATCGAGCGTCGTCTTGATGGCATCGATGATGGCCGTGATGGGCTCTTCGATGGCCTCACGCACGTGCTCGGTGGTGAGTTCGATGCTGCGCGGCAAACGAGACACACAATCACGCCCACCGATGTCTGCCGTGAATTCTTCTTCGAGTTTCCAGCACGACGCCATTTGGATCTTGATTTCCTCGCAGGTGTTCTCGCCGATGTCGAGGCTGAACTCCTTCCTCACGTATTCACCGATGGCTTCGGTGATTTCGTCTCCGGCAACACGCACCGACTGCGCTACAACGATTCCGCCCAGCGAAATGACGGCCACTTCACTGGTTCCGCCACCAATGTCGACGATCATGTTGCCGGCGGGCTCGTGCACCGCGATACCGGCACCAATGGCGGCCGCCATCGGCTCTTCGATGATGTGCACTGGTTTGCGAGCACCTGCATATTCAGCCGCATCCTGAACGGCTCGCTGCTCGACTCCGGTGATGCCGGAAGGAACACAGATCACCATGCGGGGCTTGCTCCACTTGCTTCCGTGAACCTGCTGGATGAAGTAGCGCAGCATTTTCTCGCAGATCTCGAAGTCGGCGATCACTCCGTCTTTCAACGGTCGAACAGATTTGATGTGCTCGGGCGTGCGGCCCACCATGCGCTTTGCTTCGAACCCCACTGCGACGGGCTTTCCGTCGCGCATGTCGACCGCAACGATGGATGGCTCGTTGAGTACAACGCCCTGGCCGCGCACGTACACCAGAGTGTTTGCCGTGCCGAGGTCGATGGCGATGTCCCTACCGAGACCTAGCGGATTGCCGCGTGCCATACGCACACCTCCTGAGTGACGACCAGATGGGAACTGAGTGACGACGAGATCAGAGCGACGGGAAGAAGATCTTGATCTCGCGAGCAGCAGACTCGGCCGAGTCACTGCCGTGGATGAGGTTCTCGGTGAAGAGAGTGCCGAGATCGCCACGGATGGTTCCGGGAGCGGCAGAGCGCGGGTTGGTGGCGCCCATCATGTTGCGCAGGATCTCCCATGTGTCTTCGGGACCCTCAACCACCATTGCCACCACCGGGTTGCGGGACATGAATGCAACCAAGTCGTTGTAAAACGGCTTGCCCTGGTGCTCTTCGTAGTGCTTGCCGAGTGTTGCCGCGTCCAACTTGCGCAGCTCCATGGCCACGATCTTGAGACCCTTGTTCTCGAAACGCGAGAGAATGTTTCCGACGAGGCCCCGCTCGACAGCGTCTGGCTTCAGCAATACGAGTGTTCTGGTTGACATTCCGTGAAGGCTACGGCAAAACGCGTGAAAGATGACCCCGCGCGGCTCCCACCACGTACAGGGACCCTGTCACGAGAATTGCGTCTTCGGCCGTGGCATTGGCCAGCACCCGATCGCAGGCCAGCCCGACGTCGTCGACGGCAACGGCATCGTCGCAGCCGATCGCCCGCGCCGCCTTCAGCAGCTCCGCCGCTGGCAACCCGCGCACCGTTGGCGCGGTACAGCACACCACCTGATCAAACTCGTCGGCGCGCAACGCCTCCAACAACAAGATCGGATCTCTGCTGCGCAGCGTTCCCACCACGAGACGTCGTGCCCCCACCGGATCGAAGTCGCTGAAGAACACATCGGCACACACATCGGCTCCGGCCGGATTGTGTGCACCATCGATGATGACCAAGGGTTGGTGATGCAATACCTCGAAGCGACCGGGCATCGCCACGGCAAGGAGTCCCTCGTCGAGAACGTCTCGGTCGATCGCGTGCCCAAAGAAGACTTCTACAGCGGCAATGGCCACGCTGGCGTTGTCGCCTTGATGCCGTCCGTGCAAGGGCACGAACACGTCGGCGTAGTTCGCCATCGGCGTACGCACATCGAGCATGCGGCCACCGAGGGCAAGATGGTTGTCGTCGCACATGAAATGTTCATTGCGGCGCAATGCACGCGGCGCGCGAAGCGTGAAGTACTCGGACAACTCAGGTGTGGTGTCGCCGATCACGACATCGGAATGCTCCTTGACGATTCCCAACTTCTCGCGGGCGATGTCGAGAACCGTGGGCCCGGCGTACTCAGTGTGATCGAGTGCAATATTGGTGATCACTGCCACGTCTGCCTTCACCACGTTGGTGGCATCCCAAGTTCCGAGCATGCCCACCTCGATCACCGCAACATCCACGGCCACATCGGCGAAAAATCGAAAGGCAGCGGCCGTGAGAATCTCGAAGAACGACGGCCGCACTGCGGCAAGTCCTTCCATTTCCGCAACGGCACTCACGTTTTCGGCGAAATCGTCGTTCGAGATGGGTTGGCCGTCGAGAAGAATCCGCTCGTTGATCCGCTCGAGATGGGGGCTGGCGTACGTACCCACCTTCAGCCCATGAGCCATCAGCAACTTGGTGATGATCTGCGAGGTCGAACCCTTGCCATTGGTGCCTGTCACGTGAATCACGCGGTACGCCTCTTGCGGATCACCCATCAACTCGGTGATACGCGTGATCTTGGCGAGCGACGGTCCATCGACCCGTCCGGTGCGCTCGTATTCGGCGTGTTCGTCGAGATAGGCCAGAGCCTCGGTGTAGTTCACAGCGACGCGAGGGTTCTACGACGCGGCACGGCGCTGACGCGGCGTGCGTGATGCTCCCCGCATCACCACCAACGGCGCAGCCTTTTCGGTGACTGCTTGTTCGGTGATGACCACCTTGGCCACATCGCCCTTGCCGGGGATCTCGTACATCGTGTTCAGCAACACTTCCTCGAGGATCGCACGCAGGCCACGTGCTCCGGTTCCGCGCGACAGGGCGAGGTCGGCAATGGCAGCCATCGCTGCAGGATCGAGTTCGAGTTCGACGTCTTCGAACTCGAAGAACTTTGCGTACTGCTTGATGAGGGCATTCTTCGGTTCGACGAGAATTTTCATCAAGGCCTCGCGATCGAGGTTCTGCACCGCTCCGACCATGGGCAAGCGGCCAACGAACTCGGGAATGAGACCGAACTTCAAGAGATCTTCGGGCAGAACCTGGGCGAAAAGCTGGCCCGGGTCTTTTTCCGCCTTCGAGCGCACGGTGGCGTGGAAGCCCACGCCCTTGTGGCCGATACGTGACTCGATGATGGTGTCGAGGCCGGCGAAGGCTCCGCCGCAGATGAACAACACGTTGGTGGTGTCGATCTGGATGAACTCCTGGTGCGGGTGCTTGCGACCGCCCTGGGGCGGCACGGATGCCACCGAACCCTCGAGGATCTTCAACAGGGCCTGCTGAACGCCTTCGCCCGACACGTCACGCGTGATCGACGGGTTTTCGCTCTTGCGGGCGACCTTGTCGATTTCGTCGATGTAGATGATGCCGGTTTCGGCCTTCTTCACGTCGAAATCGGCGGCTTGGAGAAGTTTCAAGAGGATGTTCTCTACGTCCTCACCCACATAGCCCGCCTCGGTGAGTGCCGTGGCATCGGCGATGGCGAAAGGCACGTTGAGCAATCGGGCAAGGGTCTGGGCCAGATGGGTCTTGCCGCAACCGGTGGGACCCAAGAGGAGAATGTTGCTCTTCTGCAGTTCCACGTCGTCGCGGCGCGCGCCGCCCGCAGCCAACTGGTACTGGATGCGCCGGTAGTGATTGAACACGGCAACGGCAAGAACCTTCTTGGCCTGTTCCTGGCCCACCACGTACTCGTCGAGGAACGTACGAATTTCAACGGGCGTGGGAAGCTCTTCGAAGCGAACATCGCCGGTGTCTGCGAACTCTTCCTCGATGATCTCGTTGCAGAGCTCGATGCACTCGTCGCAGATGTAGACGCCCGGACCGGCGATCAGTTTCTTGACCTGCTTCTGCGACTTGCCGCAAAAGGAGCACTTCAGCAATTCACCAGAATCACCGAACTTGGCCACGTGGCCCTCCAGACGAACGAGTCAGCGGATCGGCCCAGAGCGGTCGGTCAACTGACGACTTGAAATGACATCGTCGATGATGCCATACGCAAGGGCCT
Organism: Ilumatobacteraceae bacterium; assembly: GCA_044376595.1. Classification (GTDB taxonomy): domain Bacteria; phylum Actinomycetota; class Acidimicrobiia; order Acidimicrobiales; family Ilumatobacteraceae; genus F1-20-MAGs119. The sequence goes on from JBILKS010000082.1 coordinate 4,602, forward strand.
CTGGGGCTTCCATTACGAAGTCGCGGTCGGTGTCGCCGTGGATGCGCTCGATGCTTTGGCCGGTGTGATCGGCCAAAATTTCCTCCAAAAGGTCGCGCATCCGCAGGATTTCCCGTGCTGCGATCTCGAGGTCGGTGACCTGGCCGTAGCCGACCTGGCCGTAGGGCTGGTGGAGAAGTACACGGGAGTGCGGCAACGCCAGGCGCTTGCCCTTGGTGCCGGCCGCCAGCAGGACCGCCGCGGCAGAGGCCGCCTGTCCGAGACAGATGGTGGCGATGTCGTTCTTGATGAACTGCATGGTGTCGTAAATGGCGAACAACGCCGTGATGTCTCCACCGGGGCTGTTGATGTAGATGTTGATGTCTTTGTCGGGGTTCTCGCTCTCCAGGTGGATGAGCTGAGCGCAGATCAAGTTGGCGATGGTGTCGTCGATGGGCGTGCCCAAAAAGATGATGTTCTCTTTCAGCAAACGGCTGTAGAGGTCGTACACCCGCTCACCGCGGCTGGTCTGCTCGGTGACGTTGGGAACGTAGTAGTTGCGGAAAGAGTTGGTCACAGCGCTTATTCTCCCTCACCTGCATGGTCGTGGTCGTGATCATGCTCGTGATTGTGATCTTCGTCATGATCGTGCGTGTGACCCAGAACCGTTTCGCGGTCGAGTTCTTTTCCTTCGGGGTCGACCATCGTGACGTTGTGCAACAACCAGTCGAGGGCCTTTGACTTGCTGATCTGGGCGGCCAAATCGGGCACTGCATCGTTCTTTTCGTAGGCCTTGCGCACCGTGTTGACCTTTTGACCCACGCGCATGGCGATGCGCTGGTACTCGAGTTCGAGGTCGTCGGTGTCGGCAACCAGGCCCTCGGAGGAAGCGACTGCCCGCAGTGCGAGGTCGACCTTGGCGGCCTTCACCGACTGCTCTTTCAGCGAATCGACGAACTGGTTGGTGTCTTGACCGGTGGCCGACAGCCACTGGTCGAGGGCGATGCCCTGCGACTGGAACTGCTGCACCGTGTTCTGGACACGGGCCTGCAGGTCGTTGTTGACCATGGACTCAGGCGCATCGACATCGACCAGTTCCGCCAATGCATCGCTGACACGATCGATGAGGACGTTGCGAGCCTGGTTCAACTTCATCGTGTTGATGCGCTCGACAATGGCGGTGCGCCAGGCTTCGACCGTGTCGTGCTCGGCAACGTGCTCTGCAACCCATTCGTCGGTGAGTTCGGCGAGTTCCAGA
>JBILKS010000083.1:0-5736 GCA_044376595.1 Ilumatobacteraceae bacterium
AATGTTCTTCACGCGGTCGACAACGTTTTCGAGAGGTATTTCGACTTGGTCGCCACCAGTCATTGGACGCACCGTGGCCACCTGACGAGCAACTTCGTCTTCGCCGAGGATAACGGCGACCGACGCTCCGGACTTGTTGGCGGACTTCATCTGCGACTTCATGCTCTTTGCTCCGTAGGCACGCGTTGCACGCAGACCGGCATGCTGCAGAGCTGCAACCATGCGGAGAGCCTGCAATCCCCCCGTGGTGTCGACAACAAAGACGTCGGAATCCAACGACGGCGCATCGAAGACCGACTCGGCGTCGCACGCCAAGAGGGTGCGGTCAACCCCGATGGCGAAACCGATGCCGGGAGTGGCGGGTCCGCCAAGATCCTCGACCAATCCGTCGTATCGACCGCCTCCGCCGATGGCGGTTTGAGCTGCTTCGAGCGCGGTTGAAGCAAACTCGAACGTTGTTCGTCGGTAATAGTCGAGTCCGCGCACCAATCGTTCGTCGACGACGAACGGAACTCCGAGAGCAGTGAGGCCCTCTTGGACCGCGGCAAAGTGATCTGCGGCTTCGACACTGAGAAACTCCGTGATGGCCGGTGCCTCTGAGATCAGGTCTTGTTCGTTGGATCGCTTGGAATCGAGCACACGCAAGGGATTGCGCTCGAGTGTCGCCTTGCTCTCTTCGCTCAGCTCGGAGAGGTGAGCCTCGAAATACTCACGAAGCGCCACAATGTACTGATCGCGATCGCCAGCATCACCGAGCGAGTTGATGCGCAGCGCGACGTTTCGCAATCCGAGCTGCTCGAAGAACCCTGCGGCCAGCGCGATGACCTCGACATCGAGATACGGGTCGTCGACACCGAGAACCTCGACCCCAACCTGGTCGAACTGTCGGTAGCGACCATGCTGCGCTTTTTCGTAACGGAAGTTCGGACCCGCGTACCAGACCTTCCACGGTGGGGTGGGGCTGTGCTGCACGAACGCACGACAGACACCCGCCGTTTGCTCGGGTCGCAACGCAATGTGTCGTCCGCCTTTGTCGACGAAGTCGTACATCTCTTTGGTCACCACGTCGGTGGCATCACCGAGACGCAGGAAAACACCCAGATCCTCGAACATCGGAAGAACTATGTTCTCGTACCCCCCAAGATGCGCCATAGCCTCGAACCGACCCACAAGACGCCGCCAGCGTGCGGCATCGGGAGGCAGAATGTCGCGCGTTCCCGGCGTGGTCTGGAAGTCAGGCACGGGGGAAGGCTACTCGTCCGACCCCTCTGTCACCGTGGCTTTCCCGGGAAGAACGCGATATGCGTCGTAAACGGCATCGATGTTCTTGATGGTCCGCAACACGGCATCGAGATGGTTGGCATCGGCCAGTTCGAACTCGAAGCGCATCTTCGCAACCCGGTCGAGGCCCGTGTGCGTGGAGCAAGCGACGATGTTGACATGGTGGTCGGACAGCGTGTTGGCCACGTCTCTCAAGAGGCGCGAGCGATCGAAGGCAACCACCTCGACACTCGCGCGGAATGTCGAGCCGCTGCGTTCCCCGGACCAATCGACATCGATGATACGACTCGCGTGGTCCTGCATCAGCGAGGCAGCGTTTGCGCAATCGACGCGATGAACGCTGACGCCGCGTCCCTTCGTGATGAAGCCCATGATGTCGTCGCCGGGGACCGGAGTGCAACAAGTGGACAGACGTACCAGCACGTCGTCGAGACCTTCGACATGGATGGATGGCCCGTCGGACGGAGCGCGACGCGGCCGGTCGATGCGCAGATCGTCGGCGAGTTGCTCGCCTTGGTCGCCTTCGCGCATTGCTCGGGACAAGCGCTGCGCAACACCACGAGCGCTGGCGTGATTCTCCCCGATCGCAGCCAGCAGGGAGTCGAGGTCGGCATGACCACCTTGCTCAATCTCCGCGAGCATGGCTTGCGATGACCACATCCCGTGGATCGGCAGGTTTTCCCGACGCAGTTCGGCGATCAGCTCTTCACGACCGACTTCGATCATCTCGTCGCGTCGTTCACGCGAGAACCACTGACGAATCTTGTTGCGCGCCCGGGGACTCGCGACGAAGGTCAGCCAATCGCGAGACGGACCGGCATCGTCGCCCTTGGCGGTGAAGATCTCACAGGTGTCGCCCGAGTTGAGCAGGTAGTTCAGGGTGACCAAACGTCCGTTGACCTTGGCCCCGATGCATCCGTGCCCCACCTCGGTGTGCACGGCGTAGGCGAAATCAACCGGCGTGGAGTCGAGTGGCAGCGGAATGACATTGCCCTTCGGCGTGAAGACGAAGAGCTCGTCTTGCTCGAGGTCAGTTTTCAGGCCCTCCATGAACTGCTTTGGATCGCTGACCTCGGCCTGCCAGTCGATGATCCGATTCAACCAATCGATGTCCCCCGCTTGACTGTCGTCTTTGTAGGCGTAGTGAGCCGCAACGCCCCATTCCGCACGATTGTGCATTTCACGGGTGCGGATCTGCACCTCGAGGGGTTTGCCCTCCGGCCCGATGACGGTGGTGTGCAGGGATTGGTAGAGATTGAACTTCGGCATCGCGATGTAGTCCTTGAACCGCCCGACAACGGGCTTCCACCGACCATGGATGCAACCCAACGCCCCGTAACAGTCCTTCACTGAGTCGACGATGATGCGCACAGCTACGAGATCGAAGATCTCATCGAACTCACGACTTTTCTGCACCATCTTTTCGTAGATGCTCCACAGGTGCTTGCCGCGGCCGGTGACGTCTGCCTGGATGTTCAACTCCGACAAACGCCCCTGAACCTCGCCCACCACCTTGGCCAGATACACCTCCCGCTCGGGCGTTCTGGTGCCCACCAGGTGATCGAGCTCGGCAAAGCGCTTGGGATACAGAGCCGCAAAGGAAAGATCCTCGAGTTGCTGTTTCAGCTCTTGCATGCCGAGCCTGTGGGCCAACGGCGCATAAATGTCGAGCGTCTCGTGGGCGATGCGCTGCTGTTTCTCCACCGGCATGCCCGCCAATGTGCGCATGTTGTGGAGACGATCGGCCAACTTGATGACGAGCACGCGAAGATCACGAGCCATGGCCACGAGCATCTTGCGCATGGTGGCCGCCTGTTGGGCCTCTTTCGAATCGAACTGCAAACGCTCGAGTTTCGTGACACCGTCGACGATCGATGCCACTTCTGCACCGAACTCTTTTTCCACCTCGGCGATGGTGATTTCGGTGTCCTCGACAGCGTCGTGCAGCAATGCGGCCGCCAGCGAGGTTTCGTCGAGGCCGAGATCAGCGACGATTCGGGCAACCGCGATGGGGTGATTGATGTACGACTCTCCGCTGCCCCGGACCTGATGTTGGTGTGCGCGGCGCGCGGTGAGATACGCCCGGTTGATGAGGGCCACCGATGCCTTGGGATGGCGTGATCGGTAGGCCGACAGGAGCGGTGCGAGTTCTTCGGCAGGCGCGGCGATGTTCCGCCTCCAAGGAAGAACGCGGTCACCCGTTGCCATGGCCACCTACCGGTATCGGATCACCGAGTCGACGGAGTGACCAGTGAGCAGCCCGCGTCCTCCGAGGGCTTCCAACTCAATCAAGAAAAGCAGACCCGAGACCGAGGCCCCGAGTCCTTCAACGAGCTTGATGGCCGCGGCCGCGGTTCCGCCCGTGGCCAGCACGTCGTCAACAATGACGACAGAGTCGCCGGGCTTCAGTGCGTCACGATGGATCTCGAGTTGGTCGGTGCCGTATTCGAGGTTGTACTCCTCGCGAATGGTGGCCCACGGAAGTTTTCCGGCCTTGCGTACCGGCACAAAACCAGCATTCAGATGAAATGCCACCGGGGCCGCCAAGATGAAGCCCCGTGCTTCGATGCCAATGACCTTGTCGATCTTGCGTCCATGAGCGAGAGACACCACCGAACGGACAGTTTCGTCGAAACCCTGGGCATCACCGATCAGCGGGGTGATGTCACGAAAAATCACTCCGGGTTGGGGGACGTCGGGAATGTCACGAATCAATCGCTGGATGCCCTGCTCTGCCATGACCCGACCCTACCGGCGGCGCTTCTTGCGCGGGCGCGGCGGATGCGTGAGCACCGATGCCGCCGATTCCACCAGGGCCTCTTCGGGAGTTGCCACCGACTCTCCGGTGGCTGCGGCTGGCCGCGGCTGGCGCCTTGACACCGTAGTACCCGTTGTGGCGAGATGCGCCATGTCGGCGCCGAGCGACAACTGGTCAATAAGCGTGCGGTACTTCGGCTCGCGCTGCTTCATGACGGCCAACAGCGGTGTTGCCACGAAGATCGACGAATAGGCACCGGTGAGCAGACCCACGAACAATGCGAGGGCAAACTCTTGCAGAGCCACGGCGCCGAAGACGCCGGAACCGAGCACCAGCAGCGACAGAACCGGAAGAACTGCGGCAATGCTGGTGTTGAGCGAACGCATCAGCACCTGGTTCATGGAGATGTTGACAATGTCCCCGAAGGACACTCGTGAGCCACTGAAGCGCGTGCTGTTGTCCTGGACCTTGTCGAACACCACGATGGTGTCGTAGAGGGAAAAACCAAGAATGGTGAGAAACGCAATCACCGTTGCCGGGGTGACCTCGAAACCCAAGAGCGCATAGGCGCCGACGCTGATGATCACGTCGTGCACCACGGCTGCAATGGCCGAAATGGCCATCTTCCATTCGAAACGCCACGAGATGAATGCCGACACGAGGATGAAGAACACAATGAGTGCCCGAATGGCCTTCTCGGTGATGCTGCGACCCCACGATGAACTCACCGACGACACACTGACCTCGCTGTCGTCGACTTTGGCGAGATCGGCAAGGTCGGAGGTGACGGCCGTGATGATGTTCGGCTCTTGGTTGCCCACCTGGATGCGGATGCGCTCGCCGTCGCCACTGCCAAGAATCTGGATCTTGGCGTTGTCAGACGGAATATTGTTGACCTCCAACACTTCACGCGCAGAGTCGATGTCGAGGCCCGCAACGCGCGGTGCTTCCCACGCCACACCACCCTCGAAGTCGATTCCGAGATTGAGCCCCTGGAACAAGAGTGAAAGCACGGTGACGACCACGGCCGTGATGGAAAGACCGAATCCCCACCAGCGCCGACCGACGAAGTTGATGGTGGTCTCACCGTTGTAGAGACGTTCCCAGCGGCCGCTCATGACGCCACCCCCTCGCTGATCGCTTCACTGTTCATCGACGTCTTGCGTGCGCGCACTCCGAAAACCTTCTTCGCATTCATCCACTTGGACCGGGAAAGGAGAATGACTGTCGGTCGTGTGAAGAAGTAGGCGATGATCATGTCGCACAGCGTGGAAAGCCCGAGGAAGAAGGCGAATCCGCGCACGGATCCCACCGTGAGGAACCACAAGATAACTGCACCCAACAGCGACACAGTGTCGGCCGCGAGGATCGTGCGCCAAGCTGCATTGAAACTGCGCGTGGCCGAATTGCGCAACGTACGCCCAGCCAACACGTCGTCCTTCAACTTCTCGAAGAACACCACGTAAGAGTCGACGGTGACGCCGATCGAGACGATGATTCCGGTGACGCCCGCCAAGGACAGCGCGAGACCGTTGGTCTGCGAGAGCCAAGAGATGACGCTCCACTGCAACATTCCCGACACGATGAGGCCGCCGATCACCACGAATGCAAGGCGCCGGTAGTAGAAGACCAGGAAGGCCAACACCAAGGCCACACCCGCGAGTCCGGCAACAATCGCCGCCTGCAGGGAGTCTTCG
>JBILKS010000084.1:0-5650 GCA_044376595.1 Ilumatobacteraceae bacterium
GAACTTCGTGAATCAACGTCAGGCATCTCGAGTCGCTACTCCGGAGATGATCGAGCGACAGAAAAAGATCCTGGCGCTGTACAAGGAGAAGGGTTGGGTTCCTGCACCAACTCTGGCTGGTCGCGACGATCCGAATCACAAGGAGATGCGCGGCCTGTTCGACCATGCGTTCCGGCCGAGTCGGATCAAACAGCTCGACCCGATCGTTGAGGGTGTGACCCAGGAGTTGTTCGCCAAGTTCATCGGCGAGGGTCAGTGCGATTGGGTGCGCGCATTCGCCGTTCCGCTGCCACTGATCGTGATCGGCGTGCAGATGGGTGCCAATCAGGAAGACATCTGGCAAATCAAGGCCTGGACGGATGCATGGGTGCAACGTCTGGGCATGATGCAAACCGAAGCCGAGGCTCTGTGGTCGACCGAGATGGAAATCGAGGCACAGCATTACTTCCAGCCGATCTTCGAAAAGCTTCGCAAGGAACCCAACGACACGCTGCTCTCCGACCTGGTGAACACCGAGATTCCCGAGTGGGGCCGCACCCTCACCGATGAAGAGCTTCACGCCGAGATGATGGCCGACACGTTCGTGGGTGGGTCCGAGACCAGCACCAACGCACTGTCGGGTGGCATCATGCTGCTCTCGCAGCACAGAGACCAGTGGGCGAAACTGAAGAGTGATCCCGACAAATACGTACCGCAATTGGTGGAAGAAGCGATTCGCCTGGAAGGCCCCGTTCAGGGTCTCTTCCGCACGGCGGCCGCCGATGTGGTCATGCACGGTGTCACCATTCCGCAAGGTTCCATCGTCAACATCCGCTTTGCCGCAGCAAACCGCGACGAGCGTCACTTTGAGAACCCCGATGCCCTCGATCTCGATCGCCCCAATGCGCGTTCGCAGATCGGCTTCGGCGCCGGTGTTCACTTCTGTCTGGGGGCGCCGCTGGCCCGTCGCGAGTTGGCCATCGGCTTCCGAGCATTTGTGGATCACATCGACGACTTCGAGCTCGTCGACCCGGACATGACCTTCGAGTACCAACGCAACTTCGCGTTGCGTGCTCTCACCTCGTTGCCCATCACCTTCACCGCAAAAAAGAAGGCGAGCTGACTCGGATGGCGCGTCTTTTGTCGATTGCCGCTGGCGTACATCCGATGCTGCGCCCCGAAGAGATGGTGTCGGCATCGGCTGCGGCCGGCTGGAAGGCCTGTGGCATCTGGTTCGACGGTGCAACGTGGACCAATGCCACCACAAAAGAGGTGAAGCAACGCGTCGATGACACCGGAATCTTTCCGCTCGACATCGAGCCCATCATTCCGGCCGACGGCGCCGATGACCATGCGGAGAAGTTGATCGAAGCTGCCGCCATCATCGGGGCAAAGAACATCCTCTTCACCAGTCGGTTGAAGGATCAGGGGGCAACAACGCAGCGTTACGCGCAGTGTTGCGAGTTGGCACACCCCCACGGCATCCGTGTGGTGTGTGAGTTCTTGCCCATCTTCCCCTTGAACACGTTGCCCATGGCAGCACAGATCGTGAACGATGCCAACCAGCCCAACGGCGGAATCCTCATCGACAACTTGCATCTGTCACGTTCGGGCGCAACTCCGACCGACGTTGCGCTGCTTGACACATCGCTCTTCCCCTACATCCAGATCGCCGATGCCCCGGCTGCACGACCCGATGCATTCGAGGCTCTTCTGGACGAAGCCATCAACGGGCGTCTGTGCCCTGGAGAAGGCGGGTTGCCCATCGACGAACTGTTGAGCATCGTTCCCGACGTACCGATTTCTTTCGAAGTGAGATCGAAGTACCTGCGCGAGGGATTCACGGACCCCGTCGAGCGCGCCAAGCATCTGCTGAAAATGTCGGCGCATCTCGCCCGATGATCCGTCAGTTCAGACGCGCGTACACCTGATCCTTTGTTGCTGCCCACTCGTCGAGAAGGGGCAGCACCTCGTCACGCCCGGCCGGTGGCAACGTGAGAATGGCGCGGGTGATGCCTTCTTCGAAGAGATTGGTGAGGCCATCGGCGGTGGTGTTGGCACCGAAGACACTGACATCGAGCGTTGAAGCATCCCGGCCCACTTTGTCGCATGCTTCGCGCAACAGATCGAGCCTGTTGGCCAGTGACGGACGCGCCGAGATGGGCATCCACCCGTCGGCCCACTTGGCTACCTCCCCCAAGAGCCGCGGTCCGGTACCGCCACCGAGGTGCACCTTGGGTCCACCGGGTTGTGCGGGCTTCGGCCATTGCCACGTGGGCGGAACCTGAACGATCTTGCCTTCGTACTGCGCCACGTCGTTGCGCCACAGTTCGCGCATCGCCTCGACCACTTCGCGGGTCTTGTCCCAACGCTGGGCATAGACCGCACCGTGGCTTTCCATCTCGTCCTGGTTCCAGCCGATACCGACACCCACTTCAAGACGGCCACCGCACAGAAAATCGAGCGACGAAATCTGCTTCGAGGTCCAGATGGCATCACGCTGTGCCGGCAACATCACACCGGTCCCCAACCTGATGTTTGACGTGACGGCCGCGGCCATGGACAACGCCACGAAAGCGTCGTGCATGTGCGAATACTCCGCAGGCAAGGGTTCGCCGGTCAGGCTGCCCGGCCACGGTGTCTTGCGGGACACTGGAATGTTGCTGTGTTCGGGCACCCACAGACTCTCGAAACCCCTGGCTTCGGCTTCTTTGGCCAACTCGTCCGGACGAATAGCGAAGTCCACCGAATAGATGGTGACACCGATACGTGCACGCATCATCAGCGGATTGGCTTGGAGGTCTTCGGAAGATCTGCGTACTGCAACTTCATCTCACGCTTCAGAATTTTTCCCGACATGTTGCGCGGCAGCGGCGTATCGCTGACGTGGAAGTACCTGGGCAGTTTGAAATCAGCGAGTTCTGATTTGCACTTGGCCAGAACCGTCTCGGCCGTGACCTCGGCGCCGCCCGTGAACACGATGACTGCAGGCGTCTCGCCCCACCGCTCGTGTGGCACACCGATCACCGCCACCTCCACGACACCGGGAACCGCCGCGAGAACGCGCTCGATCTCTGCGGGATACACGTTGAGGCCGCCAGAAATGAGCATGTCCTTCTTGCGATCCACAACGTAGAGATACCCCTCGTCGTCCACGTATCCAAGATCGCCCGTGTGCAGCCAACCACCGCGCAGCGCCGCCGCACTGGCGTCGGGGTTGTTCCAGTATTCGCGCATGATCTGGGGACCCTTCAGCAGAATCTCTCCCACTTCACCAACGGCGACTTCGTTGTCGTCGTCGTCAGCAATCTTCAGTTGGGTGTGCAACACGGGGATTCCGGCGGAACCCAACTTGTCGAGTGCGCGACTGCTGGGCAACACGGTGCCGGCCGCCGACGACTCGGTGAGGCTGAACATCTGCAGCATCGGAATGCCCCGCGACTGCACGTCTCTCAAGAGACTTGGTGGCACCACCGCGCCGCCCGAGCACGCCTTCGACCACGTGGAGATGTCGGCTGTCTTCCAACGTGGATGGTCGACGATCTGCTGGAAGATGGTGGGCACGCCCATGAAACCCGTGGCTTTTTCTTTTTCGAAGAGATCGAAGATGCGGTCGGTGTCCACGAGTGATTCCAACAACACTGCCCCACCAGCCCAGTAGGTGTAGAGCCACAGCGCAAGCCCACCGGTGAATGCCAGCGGGAATGGCAACACGATTCGATCCTCAGGCTTCAAGCCCAGGGCCACTGCCCACGACTTCGACCCGGCCTCGAACGAACCATGCGTCAACACGGCGCCCTTGGGGTCACCGGTGGTGCCGCTGGTGTAACAGATGAATGCCGCTTCGTCGATTCCCGTGTCGGCCGCAACCACTGTCGACCCCGATACATAGAGGGCGGCAAGGTCCTCCACGAGGTGCACGGTGCAATCTGCGCCAACGGTGCTGGTTCCTGCAACGAGGCTGGCGTTGGTGAACAGCAACTTTGCACCAGCGTTGCGAACGACGAACTCCACCTCTGGAGCGGTGAAGCGCGTATTGATGGGAACGATGACAGCTCCCAACTTCCACGCCGCCATGGTGAGTTCGCACCATTCGATGCAGTTGGTGAGCAGCAATGCGATGCGATCGCCCCGCCCGACACCCTGCGAACGAAGTCCGTAGGCCAACTCGCCCGTACGACGATTCAGTTCCGACCAGGAATACTCGACGCCCGCATATTTGATGGCCAGTTCGTCGGGCCGCCACCGGGCCCAGTATTCGCCAATCGATGCAAGGTTGATCTGCGTGGAACTCATTTCGTCTACCCCCCGATCGCACAGGGTAGCCGTGGGCGCACCACCGGCACAGCGTCGAATCTGCCCCTAGGGTGGCGCCATGGACACCCCGGTTTATGCACTTTCTGATCGCTTCATCGACGAAATGGCCGCGCTCGATCCATTGTTGGCCACATCCATCGGCGTACCCGGTTACGACCACCTCTTCACCGATTTCTCCCCCGAGGGACATGCCGAGCGCGCCAACCATGCCGCACGAACATTGGCTGCACTGAATGCGCTGTCGCCCACCAATGATGCCGACCGCCTGGCCGCGGGAGTGTTGCGCAACGACTTGGAACTTGCAGGAGTCGAGTTTGGCGCCGGGGAACACCTTCGTTCGATCCGCGTGATCGCCGGCGACCTCGACGGTGCGCGGATGATCTTCGACCTCATGCCCACCGACACCGAGGCCGACTGGGAGAACATCGCATCGCGCATGGAGAAGTTCCCGGTTGCCATTGCCGGTATGCGCGACTCGTGGCAGATGGGTGTGGACACAAAAGTGGTGGCGCCGCTTCGCCAGGCCCTGGCAATGGCAGAGCAGGCAGCAGCATGGGCCGGTGGCGGCACCGATGGTTTCTTCCATCAACTGGCCGCATCGGCCGATGTGAGCGAGGCATTGGGCAAGCGCCTGCTGGCCGCCGCCGACAAGTGCGGATCTGCACTTGTCGACACCGCGAAGTATCTGCAGGTCGACTATGCCCCGCATGCCGACCCGAATGACGGTGTCGGCGAAGAACGCCACGCCTTTGCCCGTCGCCGATTCCTCGGCATGGACATGGATGCACGGGATGCATACGCATGGGGATGGGACGAAGTTGCCCGACTCGATGCCGAGATCGCCCGCGTCGGGGAGGAGATTCTTCCGGGGGCATCCCCCGCCGAGGTGCGCCACCTTCTCGACACCGATCCGGCTCGTGCCGTGTTCGGCGAAGACAACCTGCGCGAATGGCTTCAGGGCCTGATGGACGAGGCAATGTCGTTCCTGATCGACGAAGGTCACTTCGCGATTCCCGACTCCATCCGCCGGGTCGAGGCCATGATCTCGCCACCCGGCGGCGCAGCCGCCATGTACTACACCGGCCCCAGCGAAGACCTTTCCAGGCCGGGACGCACGTGGTACCCGATGAATGGTCGGGCATCGGTTCCACGGTGGGGCGAACCCACAACCGCATACCACGAAGGTGTTCCCGGTCATCACCTGCAAGTGGCCATCGCAACGGTCAACGCCGACACGCTGTCGCGCTACCAGCGCAACACCTTCGTGTCGGGTCACGGCGAAGGGTGGGCGCTGTATGCCGAGCGCCTGATGGATGAGTACGGCTTTTTCGCCAACCCCGACTACCGCTTGGGC
>JBILKS010000085.1:0-5644 GCA_044376595.1 Ilumatobacteraceae bacterium
CCTTGTATCCAACGTGGTACGGCTTCACGCACACGCATCCGCAGCTGTTGCCCAGCGCCGTCTACGGCCTGCCCGAGGTGTATCGCGCGCAGCTGGCCGGAGCATCGCTCGTCGCCACCCCCGGTTGCTACGTCACTGCCGCGACGTTGGCATTGCGTCCGTTGACACAGGCAGGAATGATCGAAACCAGGGGAGTCATCGTCGACGCCGCGAGTGGTGTGTCGGGCGCCGGCAAGGCACTCAAGTCGTCGAGCATGTTCTGTTCTGTCGACGAGGACTTCACCGCATACGGGCTCGTGTCCCACCGCCACACGCCGGAGATGCAGCAACTGATCGGTGCCGAGATTCTGTTCACCCCGCACCTTGCTCCGATGAATCGGGGAATTCTCGCCACGTGTTACGCACGGCCGGTTGATGCGGCGACAACCACCGAAAGTGTTCTCGAAGCGTTGCGCAATGCCTATGCCAACGAGCAGTTCGTCACGGTCATCGACGACATGCCGTCCACCAAGGCCACACAGGGAACCAATGCGGTGCACATCATTGCTCGTGTCGACCAGCGCACGGGTCATGTCATCGTTGTCTCGGCACTCGACAATCTCACGAAGGGAGCCTCGGGCGGTGCTCTGCAGGCCGCCAATGTGGCGCTTGGTCTCAACGAGTCGGAGGGTCTGGCAACGGTAGGGGTGTGGCCATGAGCACTCCGGCTTCCACGGCGCAGGTCCTCATCGAAGCATTGCCGTACATCCAGCGTTTTGCGGGCAAGACCGTGGTGGTGAAGTACGGAGGCAACGCACTGTCGGGTACCGAACACGCCGATCCGCTCGACGTGTTCGCCCAGGACATCGTGATGCTGAGGGCCGTGGGGATACGTCCGGTGGTTGTCCACGGGGGCGGACCGCAGATCAACGCCATGCTCGAGCGTCTTGGTGTGCAGAGTGAGTTTCGCGACGGGCGCCGCGTCACCGACGAAGCCACGATGCAGGTTGTGCGGATGGTTCTGACGGGAGAGGTCAACCCCAGCATCGTGTCGGCCATCACTGCGCGTGGGGGCCGGGCTGTCGGTTTGTCCGGTGCCGACGATGGGATGATCACCGTCAAGCAACGCGACCAAGCCCTTGGATTCGTGGGCGATGTCACCGGAGTTCGCACGTCGGTCATCGAGCAGTTGCTCGACGACGGTTGCATCCCCGTCATAGCCACCATCGGAGTCGACGATTCGGGCCAGGCGTTCAACATCAACGCGGATTCAGTTGCCGCGGCCGTAGCGGGAGCGCTCGATGCGGAGAAGTTGTTGTATCTCACAGACATCGAAGGTCTGCGCCGCGACGTCACGGATCCTTCCACGTTGATCAGCGCACTGAGCGCCACCGAACTTGCCGGGTTGCTCCACGACGGAACCATCGCCGGCGGCATGATTCCGAAAGCCGAGAGTTGCCTCGAGGCAGTGGCGCTTGGTGTCCCCAACGTCCACATCCTCGATGGTCGCGTGGCTCACGTCACAATCATCGAACTGTTCACCGATGCCGGTATCGGAACCATGGTGAGTGCCGGCAGCACTTCATCATCGTCATCGACAGCATCACAGACGAAAGAGAGTTGAGTCATGGCACAACATGGGTTCCCCGAGGCGTCGAGCGTCGACCATTGCCCGTTTCTTCCCATCTTCGGCCCACCGGCCGTGATGTTCGTGCGTGGCGAAGGAACAGAGCTCTGGGACTCTGAGGGCAAGCGCTATCTCGACTTTCTCTGCGGACTTGCCGTCACCTCACTCGGCCATTCGCATCCCGTGGTCAGCGATGCGCTGTGCACGCAATCGAAGCAGTTGTTGCATGTCAGCAACTATTTCGCCAATCCCGTCGCCACCAAGGCCGCGCAAGACATCAATGCACTGCTCAAGGAAGCGACGGGTTTCGACGGACAGACGTTTTTCTGCAACTCGGGCGCCGAAGCCAACGAAGCTGCCATCAAGTTGGCACGCAAGTTCGGCGGACGAGGTCGCCATGTCATGGTGTCGGCCCTGGGAAGCTTTCACGGTCGCACACTCGGGGCGTTGGCGGCCACTGGGCAACCTGCAAAGCACGAACCTTTTCAGCCGATGCCCGAGGGCTTTCGGCATGTCCCGTTCGGTGACATCGATGCGTTGTCTGGTGCAGTCGACACCTCGGTGTCAGCGGTGCTGCTCGAGCCGATCCAGGGTGAAGGCGGTGTGGTGCCGGCTCCGCCCGGTTACCTGAAGCAGGTGGAACAACTCTGTCGGGAACGGGGAGTTCTGTTGATCGTCGACGAGGTGCAGACCGGCATGGGTCGCACGGGCAAGTGGTTTGGATTCCAGCATCACGAGATCGTGCCCGATGCGGTTCTGATGGCCAAGGCACTGGGCAACGGTGTCCCGGTCGGTGCTTTGTGGGCGAAAAAAGAAGTGGGCGCGGTCTTCAACCCGGGTGACCACGGCAGCACCTACAGCGGAACGGCCATCGTCACATCGGTGGTAAGTGCGGTGTTGGCCGAGATGCGGCGAATCGACGCACCGCGCCTGGCCACCGAAACCGGTGCATATCTTCGTCGACAACTCGAAGCGATTCCCGGAGTGATCTCGGTACGCGGAGAAGGTCTCCTGCTTGGCGCTGAACTGGCACCAGGCATCGAAGCGGCCAAGGTGTACCAGGCATGTCTTGCCGCTGGATTGGTCACAAATGCGGTCACCGGCACGGCGCTGCGTGTGGCACCGCCGCTCAACGTGTCGCGTGATCATGTCGACGAAGCCATGGGCATTCTGCGCTCGGTCATGTTGTCGTTCGCGAAGGAGAGCCAACAATGAACAAGCCCAGGCACCTGATGAACATCGCCGATCTGTCGGTGGGAGAGCTGCGGTGGATTCTCGATGCCGCCAAGCGACCTGTCTCGAGTTTGAACAAGCCTCTCCTCGGCAAAGCCGCCGCGTTGATCTTCGAAAAGCCGTCGAATCGCACACGGCATTCGATGGAAGTGGCAGTGATGCAGTTGGGGGGCCATCCGGTCTACACCCGAGGCGAAGAGGTGGGAATCGACGTTCGCGAGACGGCCGAGGACATCGCCGCCGTACTTGCGGGCTACCACGGCCTCATTGCGGCACGTGTATTTCGTCACGAGGTGGTGCAGCGCATGGCGGCGGTGTCACCTGTGCCGGTAGTCAACATGCTCAGTGACCACTCGCACCCACTGCAGGGTCTGGCCGATGCACTCACGATGGAACAAACCATCGGTGCCCTCGATGGCAAGAAAGTTGCATGGGTGGGGGACTACAACAACGTCGCTCGCTCGCTCGCAGAGGTCTGCGTGATGCTCGGCACCGAGATCGTCGTGGCCGCACCGAGTGGTTACGCGCCCGATTCCAATGAGATTGCTCGTATCGACGCATTGGGTACGGGAACCTTTCGTGCCGTCACCGATCCCGCGGAAGCGGCCGCTGACGCCGTGGCGGTGCACACCGATGTCTGGGTGTCAATGGGTCAAGAAGCCGAAACAGCGGAGAAAGAACGTGTCTTCGCTCCGTACAAGGTGACACGCACACTCATGGCCATGGCCGCCCGCGATGCCCAATTCTTTCATTGCCTTCCGGCGCACCGCGGCTACGAAGTCGACGCAGATGTGATCGACGGTCCGGCAAGTCGGGTGGTTCCACAGGCTCACAACCGCCTGCACAGCGCGCGAGGTCTCCTTGCATTTCTTCTCACCGATCCTCCGGAGGTCGCATCATGAGTACCAAAGCACAAAGGCAACAGGCCTTGATTCGGATCATTGAAGGTTCCGAGGTGTCCAGCCAGACGCAGCTGCAGAAACTCCTGGCCAAAGAGGGAATCAAAGCCACACAGGTCACGGTCTCACGCGACCTCGAGGAGGTGGGTGCCATCAAGGTGCGGTCGGCTTCGGGTGACACCGTGTATGCCATCGCCAGTTTCGAACCGGCCAGGCGTGCCACCAACGAACAGTTGCGCCGTGTCATGAGTGAGTGGGTGGCAGAGGTGTCGCACAGCGGTGCGATGGTCGTGTTGCGCACTCCTCCCGGGTGTGCTCACGTGGTGGCCTCTGCGCTCGATCGTGCGGCCCCGGAAGGTCTCTTGGGCACCGTGGCGGGCGACGACACCATCATGTGCGTCGCCACAGAAAAAGTCGGAGGCAGGAAGCTCGCAACTGAACTGCGGGCTCTTGCGGGATTGAAAGCGGGCAAGGCATGAGCGACGCAAACTCCGGACATCTCTGGCACGGCCGGTTCTCCAGTGGCCCCGCCGACGAGTTGATGGCATTCACCGCGAGCCTGCCCTTCGACCAGAACCTGTGGCACGACGACATCACCGGCTCCAAGGCACATGTCAACGGGCTCGAACGCGCCGGTTTGATCGACGCTTCCGAAGCCGAGGCCGTTCGCCGTGCGCTGGACACGGTGCATGTCGAGTTCAGCAGCGGCGACTTCGAGTTCGTCGCCAGCGACGAAGACATCCACACCGCCATCGAAAGGAGGGTCACCGAGATCGCGGGTGACGCCGGAGCCAAGTTGCACACTTCGCGCAGCCGCAACGACCAGGTGGCCACGGCGCTGCGTCTCTGGAGCCGCCGGAATCTCACCGATGTGGCGGGTCGCGTGTTGACTCTCGTCGATGTTCTCGTGTCGTGTGCTGACTCGGCTGGTTGGGGAGACGGGGGCGTGTACCTGCCCGGTTACACCCACCTGCAACGCGCACAGCCCGTGCAGTTGGCACATCACCTGGCGGCACATGCCTGGGCGTTGCTGCGTGATGCCGATCGCATCTTTGCCACCATCGAGCGCGCCAACGTCTCTCCACTCGGGGCCGGAGCATTGGCCGGCACCTCGCTTCCCATCGAACCGTCACTGACGGCCAAAGAAATGGGATTTCGCGCGGCCTTTGCCAACTCACTTGACGCCGTGTCGGATCGTGACTTCGTCGCTGAAGCACTGTTCGACATTGCTCTTCTCGGTGTGCATCTTTCGCGCATCGGCGAAGAGTGGGTTCTCTGGACAACCGAGGAGTTCGGTTTCGCACGCCTCGACGATGCCTATTCCACCGGTTCGTCGATGCTTCCCCAGAAGAAAAATGCCGACATCGCCGAGCTTGCTCGTGGCAAGTCGGGTCGATTCATCGGCAACCTGACCGGCTTGTTGACGACGCTCAAGGGCCTTCCGCTGGCTTACAACCGGGACTTGCAAGAAGACAAAGAGCCCTTGTTCGACTCCGTCAAGCAGATCTCGCTCGCGCTCAGTGCCCTGTCGGGCATGATCGCCACGGCCAAGTTCAACCAGGTCCGTATGCAAGATGCCGCCGACGATCAACTTGCATCCGCAACGGATCTCGCGGAATGGCTGGTGCGCAAGGGAACACCGTTCCGTCAGGCACACGCCCTGGTGGGTGCCCTGGTGCAACAGTGCATCTCCACCGGCATGCCGCTGCACGATCTGGCCGCCAACAGCAAGGACTTCGGTCCGCATGCCGCTGAGTTGGTTGCTCCGGGGGTGGGAGTCACCATGCGTACCTCACCAGGTGGTGCGGGTCCCGGGCCGGCGCTCGCTCAGCGGGCCCAGTTGGTCACCGCCATCTCGATGGCGCACGACGAACTGGAGGCGTTGCGTGCTCTATGAACATCGTCT
>JBILKS010000086.1:0-5633 GCA_044376595.1 Ilumatobacteraceae bacterium
GCCATTGGAGGCCTGCGAAATGAACCTGAAGCCGTTGGATGACCGGATTGTTGTGAAGCCCAACGAGGCCGAGCAGACCACTGCGTCGGGACTCGTGATTCCCGACACCGCCAAGGAAAAGCCCCAGCAGGGAACCGTCCTTGCC
Source organism: Ilumatobacteraceae bacterium (assembly GCA_044376595.1). GTDB lineage: Bacteria > Actinomycetota > Acidimicrobiia > Acidimicrobiales > Ilumatobacteraceae > F1-20-MAGs119. Next base: position 146 of record JBILKS010000086.1, read on the forward strand.
GTTGGTCCCGGACGTTGGAGTGACGACGAAGGACAGCACTTCCCCCTCGAGGTGAAGGTTGGCGACACCGTCCTGTACAGCAAGTACGGCGGCACCGAAGTGAGCCATGGTGGAGAAGACCTTCTCATCCTCACCAGCCGTGACGTTCTCGCCATCGTGACGAAGTAACGGAAAGAGACCACACATGTCCAAGATTCTCAAGTTTGACGAAGAGGCACGTCGTGCACTCGAAGCCGGTGTCAACAAGCTCGCCGATGCGGTGAAGGTGACACTCGGACCGAAGGGTCGCAACGTCGTTCTCGACAAGAAGTTTGGCGCACCCACCATCACCAACGACGGTGTATCCATCGCCAAGGAAGTGGAACTCGAAGACCCCTTCGAGAACATGGGCGCGCAGTTGGTGAAAGAAGTTGCCACCAAGACCAACGATGTCGCAGGTGACGGAACCACCACGGCCACCGTTCTCGCTCAGGCAATGGTGCACCACGGTCTGCGCAACGTCGCGGCCGGCGCCAACCCGATGGGCCTCAAGCGCGGAATCGAAAAGGCCGTTGCCGCGGCCGTCGAGTCCATCAAGAGCCAGGCCAAGGATGTCGACGACAAGCAGGACATCGCCAACGTTGCAACCATCTCGGCTGCCGATCCCGCCATCGGCGGAGTCATCGCCGATGCCATCGACAAGGTCGGCAAAGACGGTGTCGTCACGGTCGAAGAGAGCAACACTTTCGGCATCGAACTCGACTTCACGGAAGGCATGCAGTTCGACAAGGGCTACCAGTCGCCGTACTTCGTGACCGATGCAGATCGTCAGGAAGCAGTTCTCGAAGATCCGTACATCCTGTACTACTCCTCGAAGATCTCGTCGGTGCAGAGCATGCTCCCCGCACTCGAGGCAGTCATGAAGTCGGGCAAGCCGCTCGTCATCATCGCCGAAGATGTCGAGGGCGAAGCCCTTGCAACCCTCGTGGTCAACAAGATTCGTGGCACGTTCAACTCAGCAGCTGTCAAGGCTCCCGGCTTCGGTGATCGTCGCAAGGCGATGCTGCAGGACATGGCGGTCCTCACGGGTGGTCAGGTCATCAGCGAAGAAGTCGGCTTGAAGCTCGAAAACGTGACCCTCGATCTCTTGGGCCGTGCCAAGCGCGTCATCATCACCAAGGACAACACCACCATTGTCGATGGTGCCGGTGCCAAGGAAGATGTCAATGCTCGCATCGGTCAGATCAAGACCGAAATCGACAACACCGATTCCGACTGGGACCGTGAGAAGCTCCAAGAGCGTCTCGCAAAGTTGGCCGGTGGCGTTGCCGTCATCAAGGTCGGCGCCGCAACCGAGGTGGAGTTGAAGGAAAAGAAGCACCGCATCGAAGACGCCGTGTCGGCCACCCGTGCCGCCATCGAAGAGGGCGTTGTTGCAGGCGGCGGAACCGCACTCGTGCGTTCGCGTCCTGCAGTGGCCAAGGTTCTCGAAACCCTCACGGGTGACGAGGCCACTGGCGCCAAGACGGTGTACGACTGCCTCACCGCTCCGGCACGCAACATCGCCGACAACGCTGGCCTCGAAGGTGCAGTCGTCGTTCAGCGCGTCGAAGCCGAATCCGGTGCGATCGGACTGAATGCCGCCACTGGCGAGTTCACCGACCTCATCAAGGCAGGCATCCTCGATCCCGCAAAGGTCACCCGTGCAGCACTTCAGAACGCCGCTTCCATTGCGGCACTGGTGCTCACCACCGAATGTCTCGTGGCCGACAAGCCCGAGAAGAACGCTCCGGCCATGCCGGGCGGCGGTGGTATGCCCGGCATGGGAATGATGTAAATCATTCCCATAGATACCGAATGATGTAAATCATTCCCATGGACACCGAATGATGTACATCATTCGAATGGACTGAAAGAGCCGGGCAGAGATGCCCGGCTCTTTTGTTTTACGCTGGTAGTGATGAAGGAAAGTCGTGATCCGGGCCAGCGCCTCGGGCTTTTCCATCACATCTCTGACTACGCGATAGCAATTGTCTTCTTGATGATCAGTGCTCGAGCCAACAACGTCGTGTGGCCGGTTGTGATTGGTGCTGTGGCATTGCTCAACGCAGCATCGACACAGGGCCCGCTCGCGGCATATCGCACCATTCCCCGCCGCGTGCACGGTGTGATCGACTTCGGAATCGTCGCCGCGGCGATCGTCGGAGCCATTGCTGTGCGCAACAACTCCGGAGACGCGCTCGGTCTCGCTGCACTCGGGATTCTGCAACTGGTCAACATCTATCTCTCAGGTGTTCTCAAGCGTGCAAGGGCGTAGGTATCCTGCCCACATGTCGTTCGAACGCCCAGCCCCCGACCTCAACAAGTTGATCACCGCTTGGGAAGCCTGGGAGCGCGGCGAAGAGCAACCCGGCAAGGTCCTCGCCAACCTGAAGACCGCTGGCTTGCCCCACATTCTGCGTGAGTTGCGCGACTCCGGCTGGACTCCGAAAGCCTGATCATCACCGATTCATCTCCCATGCGTCCGGGCGGGCAGCAAAAGATTCCCCGCCCAGTCGACTGGCAACGTGTGCAGCGCGCACCCTGGCACGAGATCGATCCCAGCCCGCTCGACTCTTTTGAACATGTAGTTGGACGACTCTCGTCGCATCGAGCACGATCAATCGACACCGATGCCGCGACACAGGCCCGCCCGAGTGCGGTGCTCGTCACCTTGCATCCGGGCAGCAGTGGTGTCGAGGTGGTGCTCACCAAGCGCACCAGTCACTTGAAGAACCACAAAGGCGAAATCTCTTTCCCCGGTGGTCGCATCGAACCCGACGAAACCACCCACGAAGCTGCACTGCGCGAGGCTGCCGAAGAAGTGGCAATGCCCACGCACCATGTCAACGTGGTGGGCGAGCTCGATCACATTCTCACGGTTGTCAGCTCCAGTTACATCGTTCCCATCGTCGGAACGCTCGCACACAAACCCGAACTGCAGGCTGCGCCAAACGAAGTGGATCGCATTCTGCACGTGCCGTTGCGCGAGCTGGTGCGCCCGGACACATTTGCCCAAGAGCGGTGGAACACGCCCTACGGCGAGATGAACGTCTTCATGTTCCACCTCGACGACGAGACCATCTGGGGAGCCACAGCACGGGTGTTGACGCAGGTGCTGCGTCTTTCTCTCGACGCCTGACAGGGATCAATCAGCTTCCCCATATGCGCACTGCGCGGTGGAACGTTTCGGCCCAAGCGAGACAGTTGTAACGCTGCGTGAAGTTGCGTTTGGCGCAGGTGAGACGCATGTCGTTGCGGAACAGTTCGTCGACCTGCCTGCGCATCTCTTCGTTCCATCTCCCCAGACGCTTCAAGTTGCGATAGGCGAAGTCGTGTCGTTGGCACGGAACCCGAAAGTTGAACGATCTTCCGGTGCTGCCGATGAGTGGCGCGCTGCAGTAGTCGGTGTGCCAGTCGAGTGCGGTGTGGATGCGCTTGTTGGTTCTGGCGAAGGCGGGGAAGTCGGCAATCGGTGTGGCGAAGAGTCCGCGTTCCACGACCGCAACGAGCCCGGTGGTATCGGAGGGCAAGGGGGCGACCATCGTGCTGGCCGCGAAGAGCAGGGAAAAACGACACTCATGTGCGCAGTGTGTGCGCGGGCAGAGGTCACATGGCGGTGATGGCGCGCAGTGTTCGAACGGTCATGATCGCACCAACTGCCGCCTCTTCGCCCTTGTTGTCCACTTCGCCGCAACGCTCGAGTGCCTGTTCCAGCGTGTTCACCGTGAGCACCCCGAATGCCACGTGAACGCCTGTATCGAGCGCTGCTCGTTGCAGACCGGATGCGGCCTCACCGGAGACATACTCGAAGTGCGGTGTGTCGCCACGAATCACAGCGCCAAGCGCGATCACTGCGTCGACCTTGCCGCTGGCGGCCATGGCCTTGGCGGCCACCGGGAGTTCGAAGGCTCCCGGCACCCACAGCGTGGTGATGTCGGACCCGTTCACGCCGCGTGACGTGAAGCCGTTCACGGCTCCTTGTCGGAGGGCATCGACGATGTCGAAGTTGAACGTTGCACAGAGAATGCCGAATCGCATGCCGGTGCCGTCGATGTCGGCGCCGAGCAGTCCGTCGTTGGGTCCCACCATTGTCGTGTCTACTTTCCGTCCATGTCGATCAGGTGACCGAGTCGCTCTTTTTTGGTTCGCAGGTATTTCTCGTTCTCCGGTGTGGAGGGAATCTCGATGGCAACACGCTCGACCACGGTGAGTCCGTAGCCACCGAGACCGCCGTACTTGGCGGGGTTGTTGGTCATGAGGCGCAGTTCGTTGGCGCCGAGGTCGGCGAGAATTTGGGCGCCGATGCCGTACTCGCGGCTGTCCACGGGCAGGCCGAGCTCGAGGTTCGCATCGACTGTGTCGAGGCCCTGGTCCTGCAACGAATAGGCGCGAATCTTGTGGCCGATGCCGATGCCGCGGCCCTCGTGTCCGCGCAGGTACACAACGACACCGCGTCCCTCGTCGGCGATCTTCTTCATTGCAGCATCGAGTTGTGGTCCGCAGTCGCAACGGCGGCTGCCGAACACGTCGCCGGTGAGGCATTCACTGTGCACTCGAGTGAGGACAGGGCCGCCCTCCGACAGGTCGCCCTGGGTGAAGGCGAGATGCTCGACGCCGTCGATGGTGCTGCGGTAGGCGTGGCAAGTGAAACTGCCCCACTCGGTGGGTACCGGTGCAGAGCCAACATGCTCGACCAGACGTTCGTGGTGACGGCGGTATTCGATCAGCATCGCGATGGACGACAACAACAGTCCGTGCTCCGCACAGAACTTGCGCAGATCGTCGAGGCGCGACATGGTGCCGTCGTCGTTCTGAATTTCACAGATCACCCCGGCGGGTTCGCAGCCGGCGAGCTTGGCAAGATCAACCGCTGCCTCGGTGTGGCCGGCGCGCTTCAGTACGCCACCATCGCGGGCACGAAGCGGAAAGATGTGACCGGGGCGTGCGAAGGCGCCGTACGAGACCGACGAGTCGGCCAAGGCCCGCAGCGTGGCTGCGCGGTCCGCTGCCGAGATTCCGGTGGAGATGCCGTCGATGAGGTCCACCGAGACGGTGAAGGCCGTGCGGTGGCTCTCGGTGTTCTGGTCGACCATGGCGGGAAGACGCAGGTCGTCGCAGCGGTCACCACTGAGTGGCGCGCACACCACGCCCGACGTGTGACGAACGATGAATGCGAGTTTTTCCGGCGTTGCGAACTGCGCCGCCATGATGAGGTCACCCTCGTTCTCTCGATCTTCGTCGTCGACCATGACCACGATCTCGCCACGGCCAATAGCGGCGAGGATGTCGGGGATCGATGCGAAATCGGTTGACGTGTTGGACATTGTTGATCCTTACTGAGGAGAGACTTGACTGACAGGAGCTGCGGGTTCGACAACGACTTCGAGGTCGTCGCCGAGTTGTTGAACCGAGACCAACCGACCACGCCACATGTCGGCGATGTTGGCGGTGGCCGCGCCGGCAAAGA